>JAYSFH010000047.1:0-13789 GCA_041913405.1 Dongia sp.
CAGGCTGAGCGACAGCTTCTTCGCTGGAATTACAATGCGGTCACCGTAGTCCCGTTACCGGGCGGGTTTATATGCTCTCGTTCCAATCCTTGTGGTCGTGCGGCTCCAGGACTCCCTGGCCGTTGACATAGCGATACCGAAGCAAGAAGCGGTGCACTTTGCCGCCCTCAATGGCGTCACGGTAGTAAACCCTGCCTCGTACCCAGAAGAATCGCGACCCAGCAAAGAACGCCTGGGCGTCAGGCATGTCGATATACGCCTTATCCTCCAGGTCGATGTATTCGGTACTGCCGCCACCAACCAGCATGATCTCGTATGGCTCCCGCCGGGGATGGGGGCTGAGAGCCTCCGGCGGGTCCACCGAAAAGGTTGGGCCAGCGAGCCAAATCTGTTGAATCGTCGCGTGGACCTTCCCGTAATTGACAAATTCGAGGCGAATCCTTCTCGGCACGGGCACGAAGGTGTCTTGTCTCTTCCTTCCAGCGTCCATGGCCGCGACAACCTCGGCAAAGTTACTCTCTCGGATAGCCACATGCATCCGGGCGCGTCCAGCGGTCATCCCAGCGGCAGCGACGGCGGCAGATTCCTTCGCGGCTTCACCGATTGTATTGGTGGCCGCTATGAGTGCCTTTGTGTCGCTGGCCTGCTCCCTTGCCTGTCTGGCGAGATTTCTGGTTTCCCGCCAGAGTTCGCGAGTCACTAAAACGAGAGCGGCGGTAAAAAGCCCAACAACGAGGCCGTCGTTTTCGTTAATGGCGAGCCACCCGCAACGCCAGAGTCGTCCCGCCGCTTCAGAGATATCGTGGGGCTCCTCGCTGGCGTAGCGGCTGCCATCCTCTTCCCTTCCGCCGTAACATCTTTCGTACGTAGAGGAGCCGACGACAATGCAGATGATGAGAAGCGCCGCTAATGCAATATAACGATATGCGCGGCAGACTTGGCGATGAGTCAGACTTTTGCGGAAAACTTTCATGCCGGCACCTAGCGGACGCGAGGTAACTGCGAATTACGGTGACAGTTTACCAAATGCACGAAACCCTCGGACACAGCGCTTGGTCTTCGGCCCCAGTTCGGCGGCATTGCTCGATCCGCGCGGGCAGTCGATCATTTGGTGCATTGAGTAAACTGTCGCCGTAACTCCTAAATTCGTGTTCGCCTACCCATAATCACACTGGCCTCCCTCGCGGCCTTTGCTTGCGCTCTCGATTGTGCGCGCGCAGCGAAGTGTTGTTCGCTCGGTTCTTGCTTGTCACATGCTGGGCAGCCGAATAGCTCGTCACCATCAGCGTGCCGACCCTTACTGAGCATGATTTGCGGCGGGAACGTGCATTGGCAGAGCTTGTAGCCGAGCGTTTGGGCGATCTGCGCTTCAGCGATCTTGACTGCCTTCTCGGCCTCAAACAGTGACAGCGTAACGGCTTCTTTTTTTTCACCCTCCGGAAGTGCATCCCGCACATCCTTGACCAAGCCAAGGGCACTTCTGACAAGATCGAAGCCGGTTTTAAGCGCCGGGAGTGCGGCAGCTACATCGGGAATATCAACCATGGTTATTCTCTCGCATCTAAAACGAAGAGAGGTCTACCGTAAGGTCCGCTCACACGTTCAGTCTGGTGCCCATCCTCAGCGCGTCAGACATAGCGGCCAAGCGTAGCGGGATTGAGTATTGTCCCAAAACAATCGCGGACCTTGAGCGCGGTGACGTCTAGCCGCAGATAATTTCAGTCCGGAACTCAGCCGCGATAGCATCGACCGCGTCTTTGATAGTCCGAAATGGGCGATTGATCTTCGGCCAACAGCCGATAGGACGACCACGATCATCGATCACGTCATAGTAGGAGGCCCAATAGAAATCCCCTTCCTCTCGGATTTCTCCTGCGCCACCGAATTCATCAGCCAAGAATCTCATCGGCTCGCCGCGGTGCTCGAAATTCCAGTAAGCACGAGCGGCGACCACGTGAGATCCACTGGGCTGTCTCTCGCCGGCAATGAATTCATAGCTAAACATTGGCCCCTCCGAAGGAGATGCGCGACTCAGGCGCGCCACTCAACCAACGATGCATGTTGTTGAGGCGTCTGCAATCAAATTTGGGGACTCGCGAGCCAAAAAAAGCTATGATCTCTGCCATACAACATACTATTGTATAAGCTTCAAATCCCAGCTATACTCCCTCCCGCAGTGACCCTCCAGCGGCCACCTGCGCCCCCGCCCTGCGGGCTTTTCCGCCCTCCGGCACCGCTGTGCCGCGTTCCCGCTTGGCAAAAACCGAGGCGACGGTTCTCCCCTACGCGTCGCCTAGCCCGTGAGGTAGCCATGACCCCAACCCGGACCGCACCCAGACAGCACGCAGACGCCGCGCAAATTCCGGCCGACCCGCTGCGGGCGTTCATCGATACATGCCTGCGCCGCAAACAAACGCCCCTGCAGATCATCGACGCCGTGAAAGACACGTTCGGCATCGAGATCGACTACGGCCAGGTCATCCCCTGCTGGAAAGGCGAAATCACGATCCCCACGCAGACCGAGCCCAGACCGGATAAGGAATCCGTGCAGTTTGCGGCGGACGAGCCGGAGGAACCCCTCTTCACGCGGATGACCGACGCCGAGACGCTTGACCCGGTGTCCGAAGCGGCCGCGCAGCCATTGTTCTCCCTCGCACCAGAGTCCTCCATCGCGCGCGATGCCAGTCCGCTCTCCGGCGACGCGGGCGCGGACGACGCGCCGGCAACGCAGACGGGACGCAGACAGGATGCGGATTCCCGGCAGGGCGGCGCAAAGGCAGACGACGCGCCGGCAACGCAGACCGGACGCAGACAGGATGCAGACTCCCGGCAAGGAGGCCCAGACGCAGACGGTGCCCCCGCAACGCAGACGGGACGCAGACAGGATCCGGACTCCCGGCAGGGCGGCACAGACACAGACGAAGCCCCCGCAACGCAGACCGGACGCAGACAGGATGCGGACTCCCGGCCAGGCGACGCGGACGCAGACGAAGCCCCCGCAACGCAGACCGGACGCAGACAGGATGAAAAAACCAGATCCATCCTGACCGACGAGATGAAGGCCTTCGTCGTGCGCGGTCTGGCGCGCTACGAGACCCCCACCCGCGTGGCGGCATCCGTGCAGGCGCAGTTCGGCATCGCGATCGACCGCCGGCAGGTCTACGCCTATGACCCGGCCGGCTCGCGCCGCCCGGCGCAGCGCTGGATCGATCTGCACGCCGCGACCCGCGCGAAGTTCCTGGACGCCGTCGCCGAGATCGGCATCGCGCAAAAAGTGGTCCGGCTGCGGATGCTCGATCGGTTCGCGAACCGCATGGATGAAGCCAATTATCCCGAGCGGGCCGCCGCCTTCCTGGCCCAGGCGGCCAAGGAATGCGGCGGATTCTACGAGCGCTACGCGCGCCCGAAGGGCGCCGCGGCGCCGGCCTCCGCCTGATTCTACGCCCGGCGATGACTTGCCGGTCAGAACCGGTTGAGCAGCCCCTTGTGCGACATCAGCCCCAGGCAGATGTCGCGCACCAGGCCTTGCTGGTGCGGCCCGTGATCCGGATAGCGGATCATGTTGTCGCCGTTATGCATGAAGACCAGGCCGCCGCGGCCATGATCGGTCGGGTACTGCCAGAGCCAGTCGGCGGGCTTCGGATCCTCGGCGCTGCCGATATCGGTCAGCCAGATCGCCCCTTCGGGCATGGTCGACCAGCCGCGCACATACTGGCCGAAGATGCCCTGCCAGCCGTCGAACGCCGGATCCATGTTCTTGAAGAAGCCGAGTGGGTCGTTGCGCACCCGCGCCTTGATGTTGCTGAAGGGGCGCGGCGGTACGGCCTGGAAGCTGTGCAGGAACGGCAGGAAGGGAATCGCCGGCTCGGCGCAGAGGATCATGTGCCCGCCGCGCGCGAGATAATCCAGCAGCAGGCCCTGCTTCTCGCGCAGGAAGAACTGGTCGTGGATATGCGGCAGATAGAGGATGTCGGTCGCCAGCATTGCCGCATCGAGCTGGTATTGCGGGTGGAACTTCACGCAGCCGCAGGTGCCCACGAAGCTCTCGGCGAAGCCCGGCGCGGTCCATTCCGGCGAGTTCTCGTAGCATTGGAGGTAGGTGACGGTGAAATCTTCCGTCGCGCGGTCGATGCCGAGCTCGCGGTTGAGCCAAGGATAGAAGGCCTTCAGGAACCGCGCGCAAGCCGGCATGAAGCGCTCGCCGTTATGCACATGCGGGTCGAGGGTCGAGACGATCAGCCGCCCGCCGCCTTCCAGCTTCGGGAAATCCAGGAACAGGCTGCCGCTGTCATCGTCCAGGTTGAGCGCGCTGATCGCCTGCGGGTGATGGTCGAAGACGCCGAACCAGTGCCAGCTCATGTCCTTCAGCGGGATGACGTCGCAGAGCGGGTGTTTCGGCTCGGGCTGGCGAATCTCGAGATAGGGTTGCGGCTTGGTCCACCACAGCCAGTCCTTGGCATCGATCGGTCGCATCTTGAGCTCGACCACGTCGATCCATTCATGGATGCCCTTGCAGGAAAAGGCGATCAGGAATCCGCCGTTGCGGACATAGGCGTTCAATTGCGCCGCGTAGCGCGCGATGGTCACGCTGTCCATGCTGTCCGGAATGACGACAGCGGCGTACTGGGCGAGATCGCAGGTCTCGAGTTCGCGCAGATAGATCATCTCGTCGAGCAGGTGCGCGAAATCCTGGTAGCTGGTCAGCTGGCTGGCGCAGCCCCAGGTGAGATAGGCGATCTTCTTGCTGCGGGTCGGCAGGATGGCGTTCATGCGGCATACGCCTTATTTGACATAGGTGGGAGCAAAGGTGAAACGGCCGCCCGCGGCGAACTCGGCGCGGGCAATGGGAACGTCATAGAGGCTGGAGAGGTTCTCCGCCGTCAGGATCTCTGCAACCGGGCCATGGCGATAGCGGCGGCGGTCGTTCATCAGCAGGACATGGCTCGCCACTTCCAGCCCATGTTGCGGCGCATGGGTGGTGAAGACGATGGTCAGGCCCATCTCGCGATTGAGCCGGCGCAGGGTCGCGATGACGACCGCCTGATTCTTGTAGTCGAGCGCCGAGCAGGGCTCGTCCAGCACCATGATCGCGCATTCGGATGCGAGTGCCTGGGCGATCATCACCAATTGCCGCTGCCCGCCGCTGAGCGCGTTGAACGGCCGATCGCGCAGGTGATCGACCTTCATCAGCGCGAGATACCGCTCGGCGACCTCGTAATCCGCCCGGCGTGGTGCGCCGAACAGCCCGAGATGCCGCGCCCGGCCCATCAGCACGATGTCCAGCACCGAGAAGGCAAAGGTCGCATGAAAGAGCTGCGGCACATAGCCGATCAGTCCGGTATGGCGCACGCTCCCGGCATCGGGCTTCCGCAGCCCGACCACGCAGTTCAGCAGCGTGGTCTTGCCGATGCCGTTGGCGCCGAGGATCGCGAGCACCGCGCCCTTCGCCACGCTGAGGCTGTAGCCCTCGATGATCGACTTCCCGCCCAGGCTGACGTCGAGGTCCTTGATTTCAATCATCGCGGCCTCAGTCATGGGCCCATCCGCTCTTCGACTGGATGCGGCGCAGGATGATGGCGAAGACCGGCACGCCGACCAAAGCCGTGATGATGCCGATCGGCAGCTCCGCCACCGTCGCGGTGCGGGCGATGTCGTCCACCAGCAGCAGATATATGGCGCCCAGCAGGGCCGAGACCGGGAGCAGCCGGCCGTGATCCGGCCCGACCATGCCGCGGGCGAGATGCGGAATCACCAGCCCGACCCAGCCGACGATGCCGGAGGTCGCGACCACGCCCGCCGAGATGCAGGCGACCGAGGCATAGACGATCCACTGCACCCGCTCGATCGGCGAGCCCAGGGCGCGCGCCTTCTCTTCTCCGAGCGAAAGGATGTTGATCTGGTTGCGCAGCAGGAAGATCAGGATCGACGGCGGGATGATCGCGGCCGCCATGATGGCGAGATCGCTGTAGCCGGTCGCGGCAATGCTGCCCATCAGCCAGTAGGTGATCGCCGGCAGCTTCTGGTGCGGATCGGCCAGCAGCTTGATGATCGAGATCGCCGCCTCGAAGAAAGCCGAGACGACGACGCCGGCCAGCACAAAGGTCAGAGTCGAGGTGCGGCCCTTGGCACTGGCGAGAATACGCACGACCAGCAGGCTGACGATGCCGCAGGCGAAGGCGGCGCCGAGCACGAGCGTGCCGCCGCCGACCAGCAGGATCGCCACGGTGCCGCCGAAGCCGGCACCCGCCGTCACGCCGATGATGCCGGGATCAACCAGGGGATTGCGAAACAGGCCCTGCAGCGCGGCGCCCGAGATTGCCAGTCCCGCCCCCACCAGCAGTGCGCCGAGGATCCGCGGCAGGCGCACCGCCTCGACGACATTGGCATCGACATCGGTCCAGGTCGGATTGGCGACCGGCACGACATGGTTCCAGAGGATCAGCCAGACATTGCTGACGCTGACGCCGTAGCGCCCCAGTGTGATCGAATAGATCACGCAGACGATCAGCAGAAGACTGAGCGCCGCGATGACCAGCCAGCCCCGCCGCCGCGCATCGAGTGCGGTGAAAGGCATGAGCCAGGCAGCCGTCGCGGCGCGCATCGGAGATCAGCCGAGGATATCGCTGTATCCGGCCGAATCCTTGTTCTGCTCGAGCTCCAGGATCTTCTTCACCTGGTCTTCGCTCAGGTCCTTCTGGTAGATGACCTTGTAGCTGTCCTTCATGGCCGCGCCGAACGGCTGCGCATCCTTGAACAGGTCCGGATGCGCCACCCGCGCCAGCCAATCGTCGGAGAGATAGATCTCCGCCGAATCCGGCGAGCGGTTGAATTGCGGGAACTTGTAGACCCGCTTGTTCTTCACCGCATCGACGCCGGCGAACATCGGGTTGCCGTAGATGTCGGCGGGCTTCAGGTCCTGCGCATAGGCCGGGATGACGATGATCGCCGGGTTCCAGACCAGGAGCTGCTCGGCATCGATGGTCCGCCACCATTCGCCGCTGTCATCGGCGGCCAGGTTGGCGGTTCCGCTCAGCGTGTAGTCCTGCGAGCTGTTGGCGATGACCTGGACGCTCTCCTTCACCTGGTCGACGACCAGCAGGCTGGTCGGCTTCTCGAGCTTCGCCTTGGTGAAGGTCTCCTTGAGCCCGTTCTCGGCCTTGTCCTGGAGTGCGAGGATGGTCTGCGCCCGATCGATCCGGTTCGTGGTGTAGCCCGCCAGGCGCAGATAGTCGCGGCGCTGCTCCTTGGTGCAGCAATCCCAGCCGATCACCTGCAGGTTCACCCGCTCCAGCGGCTCGATGATCTTCGGGTCGAAGGTCCATTGCAGGATCGCGTCGGGCTTCAGCGCCAGGATCGCCTCGACATTGGGTGCGAAGCCTTCGCCGGCCACGTCGAAGTTGAGCTTCAGGAGCTCCGGCATCAGCTCCTCATAAATGCCGTTCGAATAGGTCTTCTTGCCCTTCACGTTGACGCCGACGAAATGCTCGGTCGTGCCTTCCACCGCGGCATGCACCAGCGGCCCCGAGGCGAACATCGAGACGATGCGCTTGGGTGGCTCCTTCAAGGTGATGGTCTTGCCGCGATGGTCGAGAAACGTGATATCCGCCTGCGCCGCGCTCGCCATCAGCAGCGCTGCCGCCGTACCCAGAACCCAACCCGAAACGCGCATAGCCCCGTCCTCTCGCTACGAAATGAGGCCGGGACGCTATCGCAAATGCGAATTATTCGCAAGTATAACAGAAAGAAAAGGCGGAGAGGAACCCCCGCCTATTTCCTATGCCCGATCGATCCGCGCCGCGTAGCAGCCGCGCCGGGCGAAATGGGCATGCAGATAATCCACCCCGTCGATCGCAAACAGCTTCTCGATCATCGGCGAGAGCTCGCTGCCATCGACCACATCGGCTTCCAGCATCATCCCGTCCTTATCGTAGGCACGGACCGAGAGCAGCCGCCGCGCCAAGTAATCCGGCACCGCATCGACCACGTCCCGCCTCGCCTTCGCCGTTTCGCGGACGAAGATCGGGCCCTTGGCGCGATACGGCGAGCTCTGCTCATCCAGATGCCCATAGTTGAGCAGCAGCAGCGTCTCGCCCGGCTCGGCATCCGCCAGCGTGACCCGGCAGGGAAAGCCGGGCTTCTCGTCGCAGATCGCGCGGCGGGCGCCGTGCTTCAGCAGCTCTTCGTCGCTAAGGCCGAACAGCGCCTGGAAGGGCTCGACCGGCAGGCTGGAAATGCGGAACGACATCACGGGACCTCCCTTGTGGATGGTCCAGATTTAGTCCCTCCGCCCGCCGGAATCTCTCCGATCCTTGCGCGACTAGGCCCTGATCAGGGGCCGGGTCAGGCAGGTCGGGCCGCCCTCGCCCGGCACCGAGATGGCGTCGGCGTCGATGACATGAACCTTGCACCCCGCGGCTTCCATGCGCCGCTTAGTCTCCGGGTTGCCCTTCACCATGACGACCTCGCGGGGTGCGATGGCGAGCACGTTGCAGCCCATGCTGGCGAACTCCTCGTCGGGCACTTCGACGAATTGGTGACCATGGTCGATCAGCCATTCCCGGAAGGTCACCGGCATCAGCGGCGAATAGACCAGCTGCAGCTTCTCGTCCAAGGGGCTGATGATCGACATCAGGTGGAAGACGTCGCTGGGGCCCTTGTAATGCGGCAGGACCGCGACCTCGACATGCACGTCGGGGCCGACGATCTCCTTGAACTGCCGGATCCCCTCGGCATTGGTGCGATAGCCGCGGGCGATGCCGACATGGCGTTGGTCGAGCCAGATGATGTCGCCGCCCTCGACCTTGCCCTCGCCGGTGATGGCGCCGGCGACCGGGATGCCGGCCTTCCTGAAATGCTCGCCATGGACGCCGGGCTCGGCGGAACGCGCGGGCTTGCCCATGTTGCAGAGGATGACGCCGCGGGCGCAGACGGTCGCCGCATCGCGGACGTAGAGGCTGTCCATGGTGAGCGACTCTTGCGCCGGCAGGTAGACGACCTCGGCGCCGACGCCCTGGATGATCTCGACCAGCCGCTTGTGCTCGGCGACGGCGACCGCGAAATCCGGCCGGCTGTGGTAGTTGAGCTTCTGCCATTCGGCATCGATCTTGGCCTGGTCGAGCATCGCCTGCTCCGGCCGCCGCAACGCCACCCGCTTCAGGCGGCCGTATTCATTGAGCTTGAGCTCGTTCATCCCGACGGACATTCGTATCCCCTCACTGAGGACGAGAGGATTAGACGAACCGCCGACGCCCCGCAACTACCGCGCCAGCACCACCAGGCTCTCCGCCCGGCAGCTCAGGCGCAGCATGGCGCCCGGCTCGACCGCGGCATCCGGCGGCAGGCGCAGCACGAAATCCTGATCGCCGCGCTCGGCCTTGGCCAGCACGCGGTAATGCGCGCCCTGGAAGGTCGCCTCGCGGATCCGCGCCGAGCCCAGATCGATTGCGGCGCTGTCGGTGCGGATGTTCTCCGGCCGCACGATCAGCACCACCTCGGCACCGACCGGCTGCGCGGTCGCGGCATGGACCAGGCCGATCGCCGTCTCGACTGCATTGCTGCCGGAAACGCGACCGGAGATTTGGGTGCTCTCGCCCATGAAGGTGGCGGTGAAGAGCGTCGCCGGCCTCTCGTAGATGCGCTTCGGCGCACCCGCGTCCTCGATCCGGCCCTTGTTCATCACCACGACCAGGGAGGCCAGAGCCATCGCCTCCTCCTGGTCATGGGTCACATGCACGAAGCTCCGTCCGGTGCGGCGCTGCAGCGCCAGCAGCTCGTCCTGCATCTGGCGCCGGAGGTTGAGATCGAGAGCACCGAGCGGCTCATCCAGCAGCAGGATCTCCGGCTCCACCACCAGGGCCCGCGCCAGGGCGACGCGCTGCCGTTGCCCGCCGGAGAGCTCGTGGATGGCGCGGCCGCCGAAACCGGCAAGGCCCACCAGGTCCAGGGCGGCGGCGATGCGCTTCTCGCGCTCACCCGCCGCTATGCGCCGCACCTTGAGGCCGAAACCGACATTGCCGGCCACCGACATATGCGGGAACAACGCGTAATCCTGAAACAGTGTTGTGGTTGGCCGTTGCGCCGGCGAGAGCGCGGTCACATCGCGGCCGGCGATGGAGACGCGGCCGGAGGTCGGCACGGTGAAGCCGCCGATCACCGAGAGCAGCGTGGTCTTGCCGCTGCCGGATGGTCCCAGCAGCACGACATAGGCACCCTGCTCCACAGCCAGCGAGACCTGATCGAGCGCCGTGACCGCGCCATAGATCTTGGAGATGGAATCGACTTCGAGATGGGCGGTCATGCGCGGCGTTTCCGAAACAGCAGGAGCTCCACCGCAACCAGCATCACGATCGAGCAGAGGAAGATGAAGGAGCCGACCGCGTTGGTCTGCGGGCTCAAGCCGCCCCGCAGCAGGCTCCAGATGACGACCGGCAGGGTCACGTCGAAGCGCGTCACCAGGAAGGCGATGATGAACTCGTCCCAGGAAAGCGTGAAGCAGAGGCAGAAGGCTGCGACCAAAGCCGGCGCGATCATCGGCATGGTGACCTGGGTGAGGACTCGGAGGGTCGAGGCGCCGAGATCCCGGGCCGCCCATTCGATCTTGCGCTGGTGCTCGCCGAGCTGCGCCAGGCAGATGGCGAAGGCCAGCGGCATGTTGATGACCACATGGCCGATGACCACGGTCCAGAGCGAAGGCCCCAGTCCAAGGGAGGAGATCGTGACCAGAAGCCCCATGCCGACCAGCAGATAGGAAACCGCCAGCGGCAGGATGATCACAGCCTGCAGCAGGCGCCGCGCGGGAAACTCATAGCGGGAGATGCCGTAGGCCGCGAGAAAGCCCAAAATGACGGAGATCGCCGACGACGAAATGCCCACGATCAGGGAGTTGACCAGGCCGTCGGTCATGCGATCGTTGGTGAAGATGGTGACATACCATTGCAGGGTTGGTCCCTTGAACGGCGGCACCGCGAGGCGGCCGTCCTGGAAGGAGAACAGGATCAGCACCGCCACCGGCAGCAAGATGAAGACGTAGCAGGCCGTCAGGTAGAAGCCTGCGAGTGCGTTGCCGATCTGCCGCCTCACAGCCGCGCGCTCCGCATCGGCTTCTGCATCAGCAGATAGACCGCGGCGACGATGACGGTCAGGACCAGCGACATGACCGAGGCCATCGGCAAATCGAGTTGGCGCTGGATCTGCATCATGATGACCTGGGGCAGCAGCAATTCCTTGTTGCCGCCGAGGATCTGCGGCGTGATGAAGTCGCCGATGCAGAGGACCACGGTGAGGAAGGCGCCGACCGCCATCCCCGGGACGCTCAGCGGCAGAGTGACCGCCAGGAAGCTCTTCCAGGCCGAAGCGCCGAGATCCTGCGCCGCCAGCACATAACGCGGGTTGATCTGCACCAGGTTGGCGTAGATGGTCAGCGCGTTCAGCATGATGAAGAAATGCACGAAGCCGAGCACGGTCGCGTTCGGGTTATAGGCGAAGGTGACCGGGCGCTCGATCAGGCCGAGATTGAGCAGCAGCCAGTTCACGATCCCGGTCGGCGCCAGCACCAGCAGCCAGGCGTAGGAGCGGACGACATAGGAGGTCCAGAACGGCAGGATCGCGCAGGCGAGCGCGAAACGCTGCCAGCGCTTGGGCACCTTGGTGGCCAGCACATAGGCGAAGGGATAAGCCATCAGCAGCGAGACGACGACCGTGATCGCCGTGGTTGCGACGGAGTTCCAGATCGCCTCGACATAGGCCGGCTGGCTGAAGAAATCGCTGTAGGCCTTGAAGCTGAGCTGCGGCGTCGATCCGTCCGCCGTCAACGGCAACAGGCTGATGACCGCCATGATGACCAGCGGCGCGCCGAAGAACAGGAAGATCCAGGCCACCGCCGGCAGGGTGAACCCGAAGCCGGCGAGGCGCGCTTGGGATGCCGCGCGCGCCTCGTTCGACGACGCCATCACTTCGCCTGCAGCACCTCGGCCCACATCGCCTGCAGCGCCTTGTCGAACTCCGGCGACATCTGCAGATAGGGATGCGAGACCTTGATGTAGCCCGGCTGCTCGCTCCAGCGCAGGATCGCCTTCTGCTCGTCGCTCAGCACGGCTTTGCTGTTGGCCGGCATGCCCCAGTAGCAGGACGAGGTCGCGAGCTTGCCCTGGCCCTCGGGGCTCAGGATGTACTGAACGAACTTCTTGCCGAGGTCCTTCTGCTTGGAATCGGCGAAGATGGCGAGACCCTGCTGCCAGCGCACACCGCCCTGGGTCGGGATCACGTAGTCGAGGTTCGGGTTGTCCTTGACGATGCCGGCGGTCACCCATTCGCCGCCGCCGACCAGGATATCGGCTGCACCGGACGCCAAAGCCTGCTGTACCGTCACCACGTCGCCGATCATCTGCGAATTGGCCTTGAGCGCGATCAGCTTCTCCTTGATCGCCGGGAGGTCGGCCTCGGTCAGATCGGCCGGCTTCTTGCCGAGCGCGATCGCCACGTATTCGATCATCGGCACGTAGTAGTCATACATCGCAATCCGCCCCTTGTACTTGGGATCCCAGATCGCGTTGATGTCAGTCATCGCCGCAGGGTCGACCGCGGCCTTGTTGTAAGCGACGGTGTTGTAGCCGAACTTCTCCGGCACGGTGTAGAGCGTGCCATCGACCGAGGAGAGCTTGGGATCGGCGATCTCCGCCGGGATGTCGCCGAACGGGTAGTCCTTGGCGTCGAGCGGCTCCAGCAGCTTCATCGCCGCCAGCCGGCCGGTATCGGTCTGGTCGACCACCAGCACGTCCCAGTCGCCCGGCTTCGACTGCCCCAGCACCGCCAGGATCGCCGCGGTGCTGTCGATGTCCTTGAAGTTGATCTTGACACCGTTGGCCTGCTCGAACGGCTCCAGCAGCGCCGGGTCCTCGTGGTCGCACCAGGTCAGCACGTTCAAGGTGTCCGCTGCCTGCGCGACCCCGGTTGAGGTGATTTGGGTCAGCGCGATCAGCGCGACGCCCGCCAGAAGAGTCTTTGCCATGTTCATTTGCCCGCTCCTGCTCTCTGCCTGCCCCTTGCCGAGCTTGATTTTGCTTGTCGGAAAAAAATGAATGAACTACAAACTTAAGTCAATTCATTTTCCTCGGAGCGGGAATGGCGGGCTTGCGCGAGCGGCAGAAGGCGGGACGGCGGCGCGACATCCTCGCCGCCGCGGCCAAGCTGTTCCGGCGCGACGGCTTCGCCGTGACCAGCATCGAGGCGATCGCCGCCGAGGCCGAGGTCGCCGCCGGCACCGTTTACAACTACTTCGAATCCAAGGGCGACCTGCTGATCTCGTTGGTGGCACTCGACGGCGAGGAGGTGCGTGCCGCCGGCAAGAGCATCATCGCCGGCCCGCCGAAGGACCCGGTGCAGGCGGTCGGCAAACTTCTCACCTCCTACATCGACCATTCGCTGATCCATCTCTCCAAGGAACTCTGGCGCAATGCAATGGCCAACGCGCTGTCGCAACCGAGCTCGGAGTTCGGCCTTGCCTATGCGGCGCTCGACCGCAAGCTGGCGGACCAGGTCGGCGAGCTGATCGCGGCACTGCAGGAACGCGGGCAGATCGACGCCGAGATCGACGCGAAGACCGCCGGCGACGTGCTGTTCGAGGTAGTCAACAGCCTGTTCCAGGTCTTCGTCGCCCACGAGGAGATGCCGATCGCGCTCCTGAAGAAGAACTTGGCGCGGCAGGTCCGCCTGGTGTTTGCTGGCCTCGGCACAAGCGAGGCTTAACAGCATGCAGATCGCAACGCCGGAGACCTGGTACGAAAGCCGGACA
>JAYSFH010000048.1:0-5424 GCA_041913405.1 Dongia sp.
CGGCTTTGTCCTCGGCCGCCGGACCGCTGCTGGCGCAATTCCTGGCCGGCGCGCAGACGCCGGCAGCGACCATGCCCGCGCTGCCAACCATGCTGACCGCCGGCAGCGAGCTCACGCTGCATGTGGTCGCTGTGCTGCCGACCAAGGGTGGCGAGATCGAGATCGCGCCGGAGGCGGCGCGGCTCACCGGCAGCGCCGCGCCGCTGATCGGCAAGGTGCTGGGCTATACCCGCGCCGGCCATGCCGTGATCGACACGCCCGCGGGCGCGCTGATGATGCAGGAGCGCACCCGCCTGCCGGTCGGCGCACAGGTGGCCCTGGTGCTGGAGCCGATCGCGCCGCCGGCGGCAGCACCCTTGCCGCCGATCACCAGCCCGCAGCAGGCCCTGCTCTATCTCTCGAACCGCTGGCCGGCGCTGGACGATCTCATCGCGGTGCTGCGCGGCGTGCCGGTCGGCACTCCCAGCGATCCCGACAATCCCCCGCCGCCCGGCATCCCGCAGACCGGACCGCGACTGGCCGCCGGACTTGCCGCGGCCATCAGCGCCTACCGCAGCGGCGAAATCGAGCGGCTGCTCCAACCGATGCTCGCCGGGCGCAAGATCCCGACCGAGAAAGAGGAGATGGTGAAACGCCTCAAGGAGGAATTCACCCAGCTCGCCGATCTCGCCAAGGATCGCCCCGCGGTCGATTGGCGCGCGCTCTTCCTGCCGGTCTACGACCCGCGGGTCGGCCTCACCCAGATCAACCTCTACTACCGCCACAACAGCGGCGGCGAAGGCAGCGAGAAGGACAAGAAGGACCAGGGCACGCGCTTCCTGGTCGATGTGAATTTCGCCGCCCTCGGCGCCTTCCAGCTCGATGGTCTGATCCGGGGCCGGCGCTTCGATTTGATGATCCGCAGCCGCAGCCGCCTGTCGCGCAACCAGCGCCAGGACATCATCAACATCTTCGAGAATGCGCTCGAGGTCGGCGGCGCGACCGGCGCCTTGGAGTTCCGCACCGTCGAGGTCTTCCCGGTCTCGCCGCTCGACGAGCTCCGGCAGTCTCACGACGGCCTCACCGCTTAGTTTCCGCTGCCTGCCCAAACTCGGTCGTGCAAAAAAACGGCCGGTGGAGACTCCTCCACCGGCCGCCCTGCTACTCGTCTACAGCGCTCTAGCCGTTCGTCTTGTATTCCGGCATCTGCTTCAGCGCGTTCTTATCCATGTTGACGACCGCTTGCAGCTTGCCGTCCTGGTTCACCATCTTCACCTGGTTCCAGGCGAGCTTCACCGGATGGGTGCCGATGCCGAGGAATCCGCCGACATCGACGACCACGCCGGAGACCTTGCCGGAATCATCCAGCAGCACTTCGCTGATCTCGCCGACCGTGTCGTTGGCGTTGTTGATCACGTTGACGCCGACGACCTTGCTGGCGTTGATCGAGCCGTCGGCGTTCAGCGCCGCCGGTCGGTTCGCATCGGCCGCGGTGGTCTGAGCGGTGGTCGGCTCCTGACTGCTGTCGGTCGCATAGACCTGGCCGGAATCGTTCAGCACCTTGCCGCGATTGGTCTCGGTGCTGTACTTGTAGCCGGCCGCCGCCTGCGCCGATTCCTTGGTGATGCTGCTGTGGATATTGCCGTCGGCATCGGCCTTGAGATCGGTCCAGGGCACGGAGATCCGCTTCTCGGATTCCAGCCAGCCGCTGATATCGAGGATCACCGCGGTCACCTTGCCCTTGGTGTCGACGATGACGCTTTCGATTTCGCCGACCGTCTTGCCGTTGGTATCGACGACATCCTCGCCGATCAGCTTGCCGGCATCGACCGCGCCGACGCCGACATTTGTGGAGGCCTCGGTGCTGACCGGGACCGCCGGCTTGGCCGGCGTGACGGTGGAATCCTGCGCGAGCGCCGGAGTGACGGCAATCGCCGCGACAAAACCGCCGGCAAGCAGGCCTGACTTGAACATGCTCATGATACTTCCTCTTTGATGGGAGATGCCCGCGCGCCACACCGGCGCGCGGGACGGCTGCTTAGATCCAGTAGGGCGGGACGCCGAAATGGCTGTAGACCCGCGAGTTCCAGTCGAGGTCGCGGTAATAACCTTCGTCCGACGGGATCTCATTCGGTGCGTCCTTGAGCACCGAGTCATCGACATCGGCGACGTACCCGTCGAGTTCCGTGTCGTAATGCAACACGCTCCACGGGATAGCGCGGCGGGTCTCGCCGAGGCCGAGGAAGCCGCCGAAGGCCGCCACGGCATAAGCGACATGGCCCGACACCTTGTCGAGCATGATGTCCTCGACTTCGCCGGCGCGTTCGCCCTTGCGGTTGAAGAGCTTGGTTCCGTTGACCTTGGTCGCGGCGATCAGATTGACCGTCTCGTCCTTCTTCAAGGTCTGCTGGCTGCGGGGAATGGCCTGTGCCATCGCTTCCTCCTCACGATTGTTCCGGTTTCACAACGGGATAATCGGTGCAGACGGAGCGGGTTCCGCCCCCGGCCAAGCGAATCTTGCGCGGCTTCTCGGGCGGGGGTTAGAGCGTGGTGTCTTTCTTGCGGCGATGCAGCTGCAAGCCGACTTCGTCGGCGCGGGACTGCTCGCGGCGGCGCTGCGCGACGCGCTGGCGCTGGGCGCGGTTGGCGATGGTCTGCTCGGTCTTTTTCAGCTCGGCGAAGGATTCCATGATCTGGTCGCGGAGCTTGTCGAGCTCGGCGCTGAGGTCGGCGACCGACTTCTCGATCCGCTCGCGCCGCTCCGCCATCGTCCTCTTGTAGTCCGGCAGCATGCGGCTGAGCTCGATGTCGTTGCGCGCGGCCTCGACTTCGTTGGCCACCTCTTCGTCCAGGCGGCGGATGTCGCTCCTCAGCCGCTCGATCAGCGCCTCGAGATCGGTCGCCTGGCGCCGCTTCTCGTCCAGCGTCCACTTCTGCAGACGCAGCATCTGGTCGAGGCCGCTCATGGCTTGGCCTCAGGTGTGGAAGCCTGGGTGGGGGCGGCGCCGTCCGCGCCGTCGTAGGGCATGGCGACGATGGCCGCGAGTTCCTGATACCCGGTCTCGAGGTCGGAACGCTCGCTCTTGCGCTGCGAGAGGAATTTCTCCAGCGCGGGCCGGAGCTCGATTGCGCGATCGACCGTCGGATCGGTGCCGCGGCGATAGGCGCCGAGGCGGATCAGCTCCGCCATGTCGTCGTAGACCGACATGTTCTGCCGCGCCACGCGGATCATGTCGTTCTGCTGCTCGTTGTTGCAGTTCGGCATGGTGCGGGAGAGCGAGCGCAAGACGTTGATCGCCGGATAGCGCCCGCGCTCGGCAATGGAGCGCTCGAGCACGATATGGCCGTCGAGGATGCCGCGACAGGCATCGGCGATGGGCTCGTCGTGATCGTCGCCCTCGACCAGCACGGTGAAGAGGCCGGTGATGCTGCCCGAACCGACCAGGCCGGGGCCGGCGCGCTCGAGCAGCCGCGGCAATCCGGCGAAGACCGACGGGGTATAGCCCTTGCTGGCCGGCGGCTCGCCGGCGGAGAGGCCGATCTCGCGCAGCGCCATGGCGAAGCGGGTGACCGAATCCATCATGCAGAGCACATGGCGGCCCTGGTCGCGGAAGAACTCGGCCAGGGTCAGCGTCATCTGTGCCGCCTGGCGGCGCAGCAGCGGCGATTCATCCGAGGTCGCGACCACGACCACGCTGCGCGCCAGGCCTTCGGGCCCCAGCTCGTCCTCGAGGAATTCCTGCACCTCGCGGCCGCGCTCGCCGATGAGGCCGATCACGTTCACGTCGAGGTTGGTGTATTTGGCCATCATCGACATCGTCACCGACTTGCCGATGCCGGAAGCGGCGAAAATGCCGAGGCGCTGGCCCTGGCAGACCGTGGTGAAGGTGTTGATGGAGCGCACGCCGAGGTCGATCTTGCCGCCGACCCGGGCGCGGAGATGTGCCGGCGGCGGATTGGCGCGGATCCGGCACGCATGGTGGCCGAGCGGCAGCGGACCCTTGCCGTCGATCGGCTCGCCCAGCGCGTTGACGACGCGCCCCAGCCAGGCATTGGTCGGGCGGATCGCCGGTTCGTCATGGACCAACACGGCCTTGCTGCCGAGCCCGACGCCGTCCAGGGAACCGAAGGACATGGCCAGGGCCCGGCCGTCGCGGAAGCCGACCACCTCGCTCGGGACCCGGTTGCCGGCGCGGTCGACCAGATCGACCCGCGAGCCGATCGAGAGCGAGTCCTCCAGGCCGGCGATCTCCACCAGCATGCCGAGGATCGCGGCGACCTTGCCGTAGACCGTCACGTCCGGCACGCGGGCCAATTCCCGCATCAATGGTTCGAGTGTCTTGATCAAGGTTGGTTAGCGCCCGCCAGGGGGTTTCCAGATCGGGCCAACCATAAACAAACGGCGTTAACCTGCGGTTAATGCTGACTTGGGAGAATGTCTTAACTTTCCGGACAAATCAGCCACTTAGGAACTAAGTCTGGTGGGACCCGGGCCGGCCACGCAATCCTTTACAATTGGTCGCCCAAATGGTTAATATTCACAGGGTCACACCGGTGGCAAAATAGTGCACGAAAGGGTGCAGCCATGCGCGTGCTGTTAGTCGAAGACGATACCAATACCGCCAAGAGCATCGAGCTGATGCTGAAAGCGGAAGGTTACATCGTAGATTCGACCAATCTGGGCGAAGACGGTCTCGAGATCGGCAAGCTCTATGATTATGACATCATCCTGCTCGACCTCATGCTTCCCGACATCGACGGATATGAAGTGTTGCGCCGCCTGCGGAGCTCGCGCGTTAACACTCCGATCCTGATCCTTTCGGGTCTGAGCGAGCTGGACAGCAAGATCAAGGGTCTCGGCTTCGGCGCCGACGACTACCTGACCAAGCCGTTCGACCGCCGTGAATTGATCGCCCGCATCCAGGCGATCGTCCGCCGCTCCAAGGGTCATTCGGATTCGGTCATCAAGACCGGCAAGCTGGTGGTCAATCTCGACACCCGCACGGTCGAGGTGAGCGGCCAGCCGCTCCACCTGACCGGCAAGGAATACGGCATCCTGGAACTGCTGAGCCTGCGCAAGGGCACGACGCTCACCAAGGAGATGTTCCTCAACCATCTTTACGGCGGGATGGACGAGCCGGAGCTGAAGATTATCGACGTCTTCGTCTGCAAGCTCCGCAAGAAGCTCTCCACCTCGACCGGCGGCGAGAATTACATCGAGACGGTCTGGGGCCGCGGCTATGTGCTGCGCGATCCCGAAGCCGCCGGCCAGCCGGTGAAGGCCGAGAGCGCCTGATCCGAATATCGCGCTTCCAAGACAATGCCCGGGCCCAGTCCCGGGCATTTTCGTTTGCGGGTTTGTCGGCACTTCCGCCTTCCGGTGTGCGCCGCGCGCCGGTCGATGTGACGGGCGCCACGCGGTGCGGGAATTGCACTGGCCTTGAC
>JAYSFH010000048.1:5463-13275 GCA_041913405.1 Dongia sp.
GGGCGAACCTTCCCTGCCCGCGCTTCACGGGCGATCAAGGGATGGAACCAGCACGATGTCAGTCATCACGGCAGCGCCGCTTCGTCTGCGCGCGATCCTCTGCGGCCTTTCGCTCGGCCTGCTTGCAGCCGCCCCCGCATCGGCGGATCCCTTCTCGCCCGCCAAATCCAAGGCGATGCTCACCGTGACCTACACGCTGACCGGCGGCGGCACCGACCGGCCGGCTTCCCATGAGCGCGAAGTCATCTGGTCGGTCGAGGACCGGTATGAGGTGAAGGCGACGCTGATCGCCGAGAAGCCCGCCGGCTTCGGCGGGCTGCACAAGCCGGATGCCGCGGAGACCGCCAGCATGCAGCAGCGCCAGGCGGCCGCGGAGGCCGGCGCCCAGAACATGCAGGGCATGATGGAAATGGCACAGAAGATCATGGAGAAGTGCGGCGAGGACGAGGCCTGCATCACGCAAGAAACCATGAAGATGAGCCAGCAGATCGACCCCAACGATCCAAAGCTCAAGGCGGCGAAGCAGAACATGGAGACTGCCAGCGCCATGCCCGATGACCGCTACCAGCTGTTCTCCGCCGGCCCGCAATCCGGCAACTTCAAGGTGAACGAGAAGGCGCACGAAGCCTATTTCGACGCCGCCTGCTCAATGAAGAATCAGGCGCCCTGCGCCTTCGACACCGCGGTTTCCGGCGCCGGCAAGCTGACCGATCCGGAGGGCAACACCAGCTTCACCTTCGGCGTCATGGCAGAAGTCGACACGCAGTCCGGGTCGCTCGTCTTCACCATGCCGGTGCCGGGCTTCGCGAAGGTCAAGAAGACCATCACCTCGCAGAGCAAGGAGGTGAAGACCGGCAGCTTCGAAGCCATGCGCACGCTGAAGCCGGGTGAGGTCGGCAGCGAACAGATCACCGTCTCCTGCGGCGCATGCAAGAGCGCCAGCGGATCGGTGACGCGCGAGGTCGAAGACGGCCTCCTGGGCCGCCCGGCAAAGCTGGTGATCGACTGGAAGTTTACGCGGCCCTAAAGCCTTAAGCGCGGAGCGCGCCCGGTGCGGCCGGCTTGGCGGCGGGTGCCGGCGCCTGGCCGGCGGTCAGGCCGTAGACGCCGCGCTGGCCGGCCAAAAGCTGGAACTTGTCGGTGATGCCGAGCACGGTCTCGGCGCCGCCGAGGAAGAGGTAGCCGTCGTTCGGCATCAGGCCGGCGATGTTGTTCAGGATCTTCGACTTGGTCGGCTGGTCGAAATAGATCAGCACGTTGCGGCAGAACACGACGTCGAACTTGCCGAGCGGCCGCGGGTCGTTCAGCAGGTTGAATTCCTTGTACTGCACCATGCCGCGGATCTTCTGGTTGATCTGCCAGCGGTCGCCGACCTGGGTGAAATACTTGACCAGAAGATTGATCGGCAGGCCGCGCTGCGCCTCGAACTGCGAGTAGATGCCTTCCTTGGCGCGGTCGAGAATCTCGGTCGAGAGATCGGTGCCGAGGATCTCGATCTTCCAGCCGGCGAGCTGCGCCGCCATCTCCGAGAGGATCATCGCCAGCGAGTAGCATTCCTGGCCGGAGGAAGCCGCGGCGCTCCAGATCCGGATGGTCTTGTTCGGCCGCGACGCCATCAGGGTCGGCAGGCAGATCTGCTTGAACTGGTCGAACGGCTTGGTGTCGCGGAAGAAGAAGGATTCGTTCGTGGTCATCGCCTCGACCACGTCCTTGATCACCGTCTCGTCGCTCTTCACGCGGATGAGACGCACCAAGTCCTCGAACGAGGCGAGCTTGTACTTGCGCGCCACCGGGAGCAACCGGCTCTCCAGCAGGTAGGCCTTGTCGTTGCCGAGCACCAGGCCGGAGCGCTGCTTCAGAATCTGACAGATGAAATCGAAATCCGTCACCGTCATGCCGCCGACCTCATGAGGGCCTTCTTGACGTAGGCGCCGATCTCGCCGAGCGGCAGCACCGCCGTGCAGAGACCGGCCGAGGCGACGGCGCCCGGCATGCCCCAAACGACACTGCTGGCTTCATCCTGGGCGATGACCGTGCTTCCTGCGTTGACGAGCTCCCGCGCCCCCTTCAAGCCATCCTGCCCCATTCCGGTCAGCATGACAAACAGGGTGCGGTTCCCGTAGGCCTTGGCGATCGAGCGCAGCATGGGATCGACCGCCGGACGGCAGAAATTCTCCGGCGGATTCTTGTTCAGCCGGACCACCATGCCGCCGCCCTGGCTCTCCACGGTCATGTGGAAATCGCCGGGTGCCACATAGATCCTGCCCGGGAGGGCAGCCTCGCCATCCTTGGCCTCGGCCGCCGGCATGCCGGAAGCCTGGGACAAGTGCTCGGCCAGGATGGTGGTGAAGGTCGCCGGCATGTGCTGGGTGACGAAGACCGGCATGCGGTCGACCCGGCCCAGGGTGCGGAACACGTTGAACAGCGCCTGCGGCCCGCCGGTCGAGGAGCCGATCGCCAGGCAATCCACCTTGCCCTGGACGATGGGCGCCGGCCGCAGGGTGACCGCGCCGGGATAGAGCTTCTTCGGCGGCGGCGGAACATTGCTGCCCGGCGCGGCGGCGGAGCCCGGCGGCAGGCCGCGCTTCTTGCGCGCAACCAGGCCCCAGCTCTTGGCCTTTTCGACCAGGCCGCGCTTGAAGTCGTCGGCGGTGCTGATGCCGGTGGTGGTGGTCGGCTTCGGCAGGTAGTCGGCGGCGCCGAGCGACAGCGCCTTCATGCTGACCGAGGCGCCCTTCAAGGTCAGCGTCGAGGCCATGATGACCTGGACGCCGGGCTTGGCTTCGAGCAGCTTCGGCAGCGCGGTCAGGCCGTCCATCACCGGCATCTCGATGTCGAGCACGATGACGTCGATGTCGTTGCGCTTCACCGCATCGATCGCCGCCTGGCCGTTGCCGACGGTCGACACCACCTTGATCTCGGGGTCGGTCTCAAGGGTCTTGGTCAGCAGGCCGCGAATGACCGCTGAGTCGTCCACGATCATGACCCGGTAAGGTCCGCCGCCCGCCGC
The DNA here is from genome assembly GCA_041913405.1 of Dongia sp. Lineage (GTDB taxonomy): Bacteria > Pseudomonadota > Alphaproteobacteria > Dongiales > Dongiaceae > Dongia. Next base: position 8,474 of record JAYSFH010000048.1, read on the forward strand.
GACTGCTGGTTTGGTTTCAGGCCGCATTCCCTGGTACCGAGCCTTTTACTTATTAACGTTAAAGAAGTCCGACCTGGCTGAACTTCGACTCGATGATCTCGCTGTCGAAGGGCTTCATGATGTATTCGTTGGCGCCGGCGCTGATCGCTTCCTGAATGTGCTGGATATCGTTCTCGGTGGTGCAGAACACGACCACCGGCGTCTGGCCGCCCGGCATCTGCCGCAGGTTGCGCAGGAAGTCGATGCCGCTCATGACCGGCATGTTCCAGTCGAGCAGGATCGCGTCGGGCATCCGCTTCAGGCACTGGTCCATGGCGGTCTGTCCGTTATCGGCTTCCTCGATCGCGAAGTTGAGCCCCTCGATAATCTTGCGGGCCACCATCCGAACGACCTTGGAATCATCGACGATCAAGCACGACTTCATAAGCGCAGTCTCCGTCTGCCGACCGGGCGAACCGGGTCCTCAACTCATCCCGTTTGCCCGCGGCAGCCCCCTCAAAGACGACACGGCTTGAAAGGTTAAGCGGCGTCCGCCCGATTACCGAAATTCAGAAGCGACGAGACGCTGAGCACCACGAGCAGGGAATCGTTCAGACGATATATCCCATCGGAGAACTCGCGCAATCTCGGATTGAGCGTGGGCGGATTCCGCTGGTAGTCGCGGCTTTCCAGGCTCAGGACCTCGCCGACGCTGTCCACCAGCAGGCTGTAGAGCTCGTTCTCGTGCTCGACCACCACCGACATCGCCTGCTTGTCGGCATCGCGCTTCGGCAGGCCGAGGCGGAGCCGGACATCGACGGCGGTGACGATCCGGCCGCGCAGGTTCAGGGAACCCGCGACCTCGACCGGCGCCAGCGGCACCCGGGTGATGGTCTGGGTGCCGAGGACGTCCTGGACCTTCAGGACCGGGATGCCGAACAGCTGGCCGCCGATCGACATGGTCACGTAGTCACGGTTCTCGCCGGATCCGGTCTTGCCGGTCGTGACGGCTTCGGTCGCGGTATCTTCGTTGCGGCTCATGCGGCACCTCTCATCAGTTCGGCAAGCGCTTCGTTCATGGTGTGAACCAGGCCGTCGCGGTCGTACTTGGCGACGTAGTCGTCGAAGCCGACCTGGCGGCCGCGCGCGATATCCTTCGGGCTGGCATGGGACGACAAGGCGATAATCGGCGTCGCCTGCCAGCGGGCGTTCTTCTTCACGGATTCACAGAACTCGAAACCGTTCATCCCCGGCATCTCGATGTCGCTGATGATCAGGTCGAATTCCTCGCCGGCCTCGCTCAAGCTGAGCGCCTTGTCGGCGGAGTCCATGGCGATGACCTGGAAGCCAGCGGCGGTGAGCTGCGGCGCCAGGAGGTTGCGGAAGAAGGCGCTGTCATCGACCAGCAGCACGCGGCGGCGCTTCCCGGTCTCGACGGCATCCTGCTGCTGCGAGCCGAACCAATCCTTGAACGCCTGGCTGAGGTAGTAGCCGGCATCGACAATCTCGGTCGCCTGGCCGGCGATGATCGCCGAACCGATGCGGCCCGGCTGCTCGGCGGCCAGATCTACGTTGAGCTTGGCTTCGACGATATCGACGATCTCGTCCACCATCAGGCCCATGGAATGGTCGCGGTCGGCGAACACCAGCACCGGCTGGCGTCCCTGCTTCTCGCCGCCCATCTCGTGCTCGGGGCTCATCGGAATAAGCGGCATCAGCTGGCCGCGATACTGGACCACCAAGCGGTCATTGGAGCGCTCGATGGTCTTGCGCTCGATCTCCTCGAGACGCGCCACCAAGGCCAACGGAACCGCCATCGGCACGCCCGAACCGGTGCGGAACAGCAGCAGCGGAACCTGCTCCTCGTCATGCGCACGCGACTTGGCGCTCTGGGCCTCGGCGGACTCGCCATCCGAAATGCCCAGCTGGCCGGAAGCTTCCGCGATCCCGTTGGGATCGAGGATCATGATCACGCTGCCGTCGCCCAGGATGGTGTTGCCCGAGAACATCGGGATGTGGCGCAGGATCGGCGCCACCGGCTTCACCACGATTTCCTCGGTGTCGAACACCCGATCGACCATGATGCCGAAGTTGTAGGTGCCGACCTGGGTGACGACGATGAAGGTGTCGTTCTCGTTGGTCTCCTTGCCTTCGGTAAGCTCCAGCTTGTCGCGGAGCGAGACCAGTGGCAGCAGCTTGTTGCGCAGTCTGAGGACCGGCGTGTCCTTGATCTTCTCGAGCTTGAGCTCGCCGTTCGCGGTGGCGCGCACCAGCTCGACCACGCTGATCTGCGGGATCGCGAAGCGCTCGCCGGCGCATTCGACCACCAGGGCCGAGACGATGGCGAGGGTGAGCGGGATCTTGATCGAGAAGGTCGTGCCCTTGCCCTCGACCGAGCGCAGCTCGACGGTGCCGCCGATCTTCTCGATGTTGGTCTTGACCACATCCATGCCGACGCCGCGTCCGGAGACGCTGGTGACGGCGGCGGCGGTCGAGAAGCCGGCCTTGAAGATGTACTGCTGGATCTGCTGGTCGCTCATCGTGTCCAGCTCGGACTCGGTGGCGAGGTTGTTGTTGATGATCTTCGCCTTGATCTTCTCCATCGGCAGGCCTTTGCCGTCATCGGAGATCTCGATGACGATGTGGCCGCCCTCATGGTAGGCGTTCAAGGTGATCTTGCCGGTCTCGGGCTTGCCGATGCGGCGGCGCTCTTCCGGAGTCTCGAGGCCATGGTCGCCCGAGTTCCGCACCATGTGCGTCAGCGGGTCCTTGATCATCTCGAGCACCTGGCGGTCGAGCTCGGTCTCCTGACCGATCATCACCAGGTCAATCTTCTTCTTCAATTCGTGGCTGAGGTCGCGCACCAGGCGCGGCAGCTTGGCCCAAGCGTTGCCGATCGGCTGCATGCGGGTCTTCATCACGCCTTCCTGGAGTTCGGAAGTGACGTGGTTCAGACGCTGCAGCGGGGCGGCGAACTCGCTGTCCTTCTGCTTCCTCAGGATCTGCAAGACCTGGTTGCGGGTCAGCACCAACTCGCTGACCATGGTCATCAGGTTCTCGAGCAGCTCGACGTTGACGCGGATGGTCTGGTTGGCAACCGATTCGGTCGCACCGCCCTCACCGCCCGCATCCTTCTTGGCCGCAGCCTTGGCGGGCTTCGCCACGGGTTCGGCGACCACCTCGTCGCTGGCCGCAACCGAAACCGGCGCCGTCGTGCCGCCGGTCGCTTCGTCACGGGTCGCGAAGATCATGCCCATGATCCGGGCCGAGAGCGCGGCGGAAACTTCAAGCTGGTTCAACGCCGCCTGCATGTGACCGCAAGCCGCGTCGAACTGCGCATCGTTCATGTTGCGGTCGAGCAGCACCGACTTGGCGCTGGAATCCGGACCGCCGCAAAGCTTGGCGAGATAGTCGCGCATCTGGCCTTGCAGATGGTCGATGCTGGCGCCGTCGAACACCTGCTTCACGCGCAGATCACCGGTCACGCGGGCGAAGAAGACTTCGACCACCGCGTCGACCGTGCCCATGCCGCCGATCTGCTCGTAGATCGTTGCCGAACTCTCGGCCGCGGCCAGCGCCGAAACCGGAGCTGCCGGGGCGGCCGCGGGCGCTGCCGCTGCTGCGGGCGCCGAGCCGACGCCGCCGGATTCGGCAAAGGCGTTGAGGCGCTTGATGAGATCGGTGTCGTCGCCGGCCGGCTCCGAGCCGGTGGCTTCGAGATCGGTCATCACGGTGCGGATCCGGTCGAGGCATTCGAGAATGAGCGAGACGGCTTCGGCGCCGACCTCGATCTCGCCGTCACGGACCTTGCCGAGCACGTTCTCACCGGCATGCGCCACCGATTCCAGGCGCGAGAGGCCGAGGAAGCCGCAGGTACCCTTCACCGTGTGAACGAGCCTGAAGATGTTCCCGAGCAACTCCATGTCGTTGGGATTTTGCTCGAGCTTCACCAGCTCGACATCGAGCACGGCGAGGTTCTCCGAGGTCTCGGTCAGAAATTCTTTGAGCAGATCATCCATAGCTTTGGCCCCGTTTTGAGGTACGCGCGGACATACCGGACCGACCCTCTCTGCGGGGCCGGATTGAGGCTCAGATTTTCAGAAAAGCATTAATTAACGGTGAAGCCAGCGGCTCATAATCCCATCGGCCTTAACGCGGCCCCGGCCGGGGTCAGGCGGCCGTTCGGCCCTGTAAAATCGCCATCCCGGCAGAGGGTTGCGAGAGATCCAGGCGGAACTTGTTGTGGCTGGCGACCAAGCCGGTCAAATAGGGCTGAATATTATGAGCGGTCAGCTCGATGCCGGTCCGGTCGAGCGCCAAGAGGCGTGCAACTTCCGGGGAATAGCCGGCCCCCTGGCCTTCGACCGTCAGCCCGAACATGGCCTTGCCGTCGGATTCGGAGGCGGCCAGCGACAACTTGCCGCCGCGGGGCAGCCATTCGACGGTGGTCAGGATGGCATTGAGCAGCAGCTTGCCGAATCCCTGGGGCCAGTCCGCGACCGCCGGCAGGTCGGCCTTGAACTCGACCCGGGACGGGTCCAGGGCCTCCCGGGCCAGCTTCACCGCCTCGCCGGCCCCGAAGCTGGGCTGGTTGCCGGCATTGCCATAGGCGCAACGGTACATTTGCAGCAGCGACGAGGCGCGCTGGGTGCTGCTCTCGACCAGCTTTCGCGCGTCCTCGAGCAGTTCGTCGTCGCCTTCCTCTGCCATCAGCTCGAGCCCGTTGCCGACGGCGCCCACCGGGCTGATCAGGTCATGGCAGAGCCGCGAGCAAACCAGTTCCAGGATCTGCAGGTCGAAGTTCATCGGACGCAACTCTGGTT
>JAYSFH010000049.1:0-13196 GCA_041913405.1 Dongia sp.
AGCACCAGCCGGGTGGTCGCGGTGATGACGTCCTGCGGCTCCCAGTTGCCCGGCAGTCCCGCCTTGCCGATGCAATAGATCCAGCGATGCTTGCTGATCACCAGCCGCGCCTCGTGCAGCGTCTGCGAGGCGTCGATGATGGCGACGACGGCGCGCCGCGTGGCGACGCCTTCGGCCGAATAGGGCAGCGGGGCAATCTCGGCCGCGAGCTGCACCACGGTGCCGCCGGCGGTCGGCCGCGTGTTGGCCTCGAAGGTGATGCCGAGATAGTTGAAGGCAAACTCGATCTGGCCGTCCTTGCGGCCGATCTGCAACGAGCCATCGGCATTGACCCGCAAGCGCGGCTCTTCCGGTGGCAGTTGTTGCAGCTTCAGCAACGGGAGGGCTTTCAGATTCACAGGGTTATGCCGGGGTCCAAATTCCTGGACTGGGAAAGTACCCTGGACCCTCTTAACGATCTGTAAAGCGCGTTGCCGTTACCCGGAGACCGGGGTGACGCGCCCGGTGAACTGTGGCATTTGAAGGACTTGGCGGCGCTCCCCATATCCCTGACAGCCGCGCATTACGTCCAAAAGAGGCTCCATTGCTCGAATCCGTGTTAACCCCGATCCACCGCAAGGGCTGGCCCCTGATCGCGGTCTTTGCCGCGGCGACCGTGCTGCTGTGGTGGCTCTGGACCCCCCTGGGGCTGCTGGGCGTGGTGCTGACCGCCTGGTGCGTCTATTTCTTCCGCGATCCCGACCGCGTCACGCCGACCCGCCCGGGCCTGGTCATCAGCCCGGCCGACGGCGTCGTGCAGATGATCCAGCCCGCTTCGCCGCCGCCCGAAATCAACATGGGCGCCCGGCCGTTGATGCGGATCAGTATCTTCATGAATGTGTTCAATGTTCATGTGAACCGGATTCCGGTCGATGGCGAGGTCGTGACCTTGGCCCACCGGCCGGGCAAGTTCGTGAACGCCTCGCTCGACAAGGCGAGCGAGGAGAACGAGCGGCAATCGGTGCATCTGCGCCTCAGCGACGGCCGCGACGTCGGGCTGGTGCAGATCGCCGGCCTGGTGGCGCGGCGGATCCACTGCGACCTGACGGCGGGAATGCGGGTGCGGGCCGGGGAGCGTTTCGGTATCATCCGCTTCGGCAGCCGGGTCGATGTCTATCTGCCGGACGGTGTCCAGCCGCTGGTGGCGGTGGGGCAGACCACGCTCGCCGGCGAGACGGTGATCGCCGACTTGAATTCCGAGGAGCCCACGAGATTGGGTGAACGTCGCTAGCAGCGACCGGAGAAAGATGATGCGCAAGGACGGATTCGTGCGGATGCGGCGCAACCGGCTGAAGGATCATTCGATCAACCGGCTGATCCCGAACATGCTGACCTTGTTCGCGCTCTGCGCGGGCCTGACCAGCATCCGCTTCGCCATGGAGCAGCGCTGGGAGAATGCGGTGCTGGCGATCCTGTTCGCCGCGGTGTTCGACGCGCTCGACGGCCGCATCGCGCGGCTGCTCGATGCTTCGTCGAAGTTCGGCGCCGAGCTCGACTCCCTCAGCGACTTCGTCAGCTTCGGCGTGGCGCCCGCGGTCGTGCTGTTCATGTGGGTGATGCAGGATGTGAAGGGCATCGGCTGGGCGCTGACCCTGCTGTTCAGCGCCGGCATGGCGCTCAGGCTTGCGCGCTTCAACACCAAGCTCGACAATGCCGACCTCCCGGCCTGGCACAGCCGCTTCTTCACCGGCGTCCCGGCGCCGGCCGCGGCGGGCCTGGTGCTGCTGCCGCTGGTCGCCTCGCTACAATTCCCGGATCTCGAGATCCTGCGCAGCCCCTACGTGGTCGGCCCGGTCATGCTGGCGGTCGCCGGCCTCGCGGTCAGCCGCGTCCCGACTTTCTCCTTCAAGCGGCTGAAGATCAGCCAGGCGCTGGTGCTGCCGACGATGGTCGTGGTCGCGGTGCTGACCGCGCTCGCCCTGGCCGAGCCCTTCGCCACGCTGCTGCTAGTCCTGCTCGCCTACATCTGCAGCATCCCGCTCAGCGTCGCCTCGCATCGCCGTCTGCAGCAGCAGCGCCCAATGCCGAGCGCCGCGGCACCGGTCAACGACGCGGACGCGGATCATCTTTGATCGCGGCGGCACTGGATCTTCCAGCGCGTTTTCCCCCTTCAGGGAGAAGGAGTGTGATGGGGGACGTGCAGCGGTGATTCTTCAGAAATCGCGCTGAACGAAGAACCAGCGCTGAGATCAGCGGTGCAGGTGATGCGCCTGCAGCGACTGGACGATCTCTTCCAGCTTCGAGCGGTCCATGATGTAGAGGTTGCGGCCTTTGCGCTTCAGCACGCCGCTGTCATAGAGCTGGCTGATCGCGCGGTTGACCGTCTCGCGCGTGGTCGAGGTCATGCTGGCGATCTCGTGCATCGGCGGCAGCGGCCGCACCACGAAGAGCCCGGGCACGGCGGCGTCGGGCTGCGCCATGCGCAAGAGCTCGGCATAGACGCGCTGGGCCGCCTGCAGGGTCGAGAGCTCCAGGATGCGCAAGCCGCTCGCCCGCACCATGCGCGCCAGGCGCTGCATCAGCTGGAAGGCGACGGTCGGATGGCCGCGGACGACCTCCAGGAACATCTCCGGCGGCATGATCGCGATCTCGCTCTTCTCGATCGCGGTCACGCTGGCGGAACGCGGCTGGCCGTCGATTGCCGCCAGCTCGCCGAAGAAGTCGCCGGCCTTGACCGCAGCCAAGGTGACTTCGCGACCGGCCGGCGAGAAGGTGATGACCGAGACCGAGCCCTTCAAGACGAAAAAGACCTCGCGGCTCTGCGAGCCCTTGTCGAGGATGGTCTCGTTCCGGGAATAGGTGCGCTTGTGGCAGCGCTGCTCGATGCCGCGCTTCTCCTGCTCGTTCAACTCCTCGAGCAGGCTGAAATCCCCCAGCCGTCGGCTGGCTTCCGGCGTTGCTGCAATCGTCCCCATGGCACCCACCCTAGCAGAAATTCACTTTACTGGAACCGTTGCAAACAGCCAATCGCGGCGGATTCAGGAAACGGGCGACGCGGAAATTTGATCCTTGGTGCGGAATTGCACATAAGAAGCAAGGATATAGCCCGGACTTGTCCCCGGCGGGGCTTTTTGGCAAAGGGGTCTGGGAAGATAAGGAGCGCAGGGCGCGAATGGCCACCGAGACCAACGCCGCCACCGATGACGACGAGGAAACCGAGTCGGTCCCCGGCGGCAAGAACTACATCACCCCGGACGGGTTCGAGCGCCTGAAATCCGAGCGGCGCCAGCTCTGGACCCAGGACCGGCCGGAAATCGTCCGGGTGGTCGAATGGGCCGCGGGCAACGGCGACCGCTCGGAGAACGGCGACTATATCTACGGCAAGAAGCGGCTGCGGGAGATCGACCGCCGCCTGCGCTTCCTGGACAAGCGGCTGGCCGCCGCGGTCCCGGTCGATCCGTCGCGCCAAACCCGCCGCGACCAGGTCTTCTTCGGCGCGACCGTGACCTATGTGCGCGAGGACGACAGCGAGACGACCGTCACCATCACCGGCATCGACGAGACCACCTTCGCGCCCGGCCGCATCAGCTGGACCTCGCCGGTCGCCCGCGCGCTGATGCAGAAGCGGGTCGGCGACACCGTCACCGTGCGCACGCCGTCGGGTCCGGAACAGCTCGAGATCCTCTCTATTGCCTATCCCGCCGACTAGCTGTCATCGCCCCACACAACTTCGTCATCCTCCGCGAAGGCGGAGGATCCACGAGTTTGCCGGCTAATGAACTCGTGGATGGTCCGCCTTCGCGGACCATGACGATCGAATCAAGAGTCGACGAAGGCCTGTTCAGCCCCCTCCGAAGAGGGATCGCTACTGCACCACGCCGCAGGCGATGCGCGGGCCGCCGCCGCCGAGCGGCTTCGGTTGGTCCGAATAGTTGTCGCCGCCGGCATGGATCATCAACGCATGACCGATCACGTCGGCGAGCTTGAGATGCGGCGCCGTCAAGGTGCCGGTGGCGCTGCCGTCGGCCGCCACCTTCAGGACCGGCAGATCGCCGCGGTGGCCGCCCATCGCGTCGGGGCCGAGATGCTTCTTGGTGGCGTCGGGATCGAAATGGCCGCCGGCGCCGATACCCGCCGCCGTCTTTCCGTCCTGCATGCCGGGCGCGCAGCTCGCGTTCATGTGGAGGTGGAAGCCGTGCTCTCCGGGCAGCAGGCCCTTCAGGTTCGGTTTCAGCAGCAGCCCGCCGGCGGAATCCTCCAGCGTCACGGTGCCGATCGCGGCGCCGACACCGTCGGCCGAGATCAGGTCCATCGTGACGGTCTTGGTGTCGGCCGCCTGGACGGCGCCGGCCGCGGCGAGCGTCGCGACCAGGAGGGCGAGGGGAGCGAGAACACGGGAGGGACGGGTCATGAGCATCTCCGCAGGGTTGATCTTGTGTCGAGTGATAGCCGCAATGCCTGACGGCGAACTGAGGCTGGGATGAGCGGAACCTGTCGGGCCGTGGCGCCGGCCCTTCATTGCGTCCGGTCGATGAGCGTCGCAATATCGTCCCAGATAACGATCTGGTTCCGGGATCGCCAGAGCGGTCCAGGATCGAGGTAGGAACCCGCCAGCCGTCCGCCAAGTTTCAAATAGAAATCGATCGCCGGCTGATTGCCCTCGACCACGCCGAGGGCGACGCTCCTCAATCCCTGTGCGCGTAAGGCGCGTGTCAGGCCGTGCATCAAGGCGCGCCCGATCCCGGCGCGGGCATGTGCCGGGTCCACATAGAGATAGAGAATTTCTCCCTGTGCACCGAGTTCCGGCGCGGTCGCGGCACCCGCGGTGCCGATGCCGACCATCCGTCCGTCGCGCTCCGCCACCAGCACGCTGCGTTCGGCTTTCGCCAGCAGCTCGACCCAGCGCGGCAGGCGCGTCGACACGTCGAGGGCATTCATGACTTCGGGCGGCGCGAGATCGCGATAGGCCTCGCGCCACACCGCAACATGCAATTCGGCGATGGCGTTTGCGTCTTCCAGCCGCGCGGCGCGGATCGTCACCTCAACGCCGCTCACGCGTGGTCACCTCACGCGTAGCATGGGCGAACCAGATGACCGAGAGCACCTGCACCGCCAGCATCAACCCGAGCACCGTGGTGTAGCGGGTCTCCGCGCCGGCGCCGAAGCCGATCGCGTTCAGGAGGTCGAGTGCTGAGCCGATGCCGGACTGGATCAAGGCGGCGGCCAGGAACAGCAAGAGGTTAAGACTGGTCTGCGCACGTCCCGCCAGCGCCGGGCCGAACTGGTCGCCGAGGGTCACATAGGCGAGGTTGGAGCCCGAACCCGCGAGGCCCAGCACGCCGACCAGCAGCCAGGCCGGCAGGGCCACGTCGAGGATGATGCCGAGCTCGGCGCAGGCGAGGATGACGAAGCAGCCGATCATAACCGCCTTCAGCCCGATGCCGTTGCGATGCGCCCAGTCGGCGACGAAGCCGGTGATCAGCGAACCGCTGGAGAAGGTGATCGCCATCGCCATCAGGTCGCCGGCGACATCGGCGCGGTCGAGCAGGCGGACGTCGGTCAGCCAGCGCGCGATCCAGAGACTCTGGATCGCGATGAACCCGCCGGTGACGAAGGCAACCATCGGCGCGATGCCCCAGAAGGTCGGGGTGCTGAGGATCGGCCCGATGTCGCGGAGTTGCGCGCGCCAGCCCTTGGGCGCCGTCGCCGCATGTTCCGGCTGGCCGTTGCCGTGCGGGGCCAGCCAGTAGACCAGCACCGCCGTCAGCAAGGTCACCGCCGCCAGCAGGTAGAACAGGCTGCGCCAGCCGAACTGGCTCGCCATCCAGTCCGACGGCCCGGTCGCCGCGAAGACGCCGAGCCCGCCGAAGGCGACCACGATCGAATTGGCGAGCGGCACCCGTGCCGAGGGCAGCCAGAGCGCGTTCGCCTTGAAGGCCGCCATCAATCCGCCGGAAAGCCCGATCCCGATCACGGCGCGTGAGATCGTCAGCGTCAGCGGATTGGGCGCCAGTGCGAACAGCAGGCTGCCGAAGGCGGCGACGGCGAGCAGCACCGCATGGGTCCGCCGCGGGCCGTAGCGATCGAGCAGCAGGCCGAGCGGCAGCTGGAACAAGGTGAACGCATAGAGATAGGCTGAGGTGATGAGCCCGAGGCCGGCCTCGTCGAGCTTGAGCTCGGCGATCAGGTCCGGCGCGATCACCGAGTTCACGGTGCGGAAGAGATAGGACATCAGGTAGCCGCAGGAGAACGGCAGGATCACGCCGGCGATGAGGCGGGGGGTGATGTGCGATTCGTGATGCTGCTTGTTCATGCTTGATGGGTCTCAAGCCGCGGCAAGACCCTCACCCCAACCCTCTCCCTACGGGCGAGGGAGCTCACTGAGTACGAAGGCTCACCCAACAGCGTCCCCTCGCCCGTAGGGAGAGGGACAGGGTGAGGGTCTTGAAGCTGCGCGAAGCTTCTCCGACCTGAACTCTGCGCCGCCACAATCAAACCGATCCGCCGACCGGGCTCTTCGCCAAGCTGCGGGCGGCGCGGCTGGCGCGGGCCATGTCGTAGAGTGTGTTGCCGGCGACCGCGGCCAAGGTGAGCGCGCCGCCGATCAACGCCTGGGTGCCCGGGTCCTCGTCGAGGAACAGCCAGACCCAAAGCGGTCCCAGCACGCATTCGAGCAGGCCGAGCAAGGCCGCTTCGCCGGCGGGGATCAGCCGGGCACCGGTCGAGAACCAGATGAGACCGATGGCGAGCTGGATGGCGCCGAACAGGAACAGCAGGCCGATATCGTTCATCGAAACCGGCTGCGGGTCAGGGCCGACGGTATAGCGTCCGACCAGTCCGACGGTCATCAGGATCGTCGCCGCGATGCACATCGCCGGAGTCATGCGGATCGAATGGTAGCGGCGCACCATCACCGTCGCGAGGCCGATCGCCAAGGCGATCACGCAGGAGAGCGCGATGCCGAGCGGGGTGCCGCGGCTTTCACCGCCGGACACCATGTACCAGACGCCGAACAATGCGACGAGCATGGCGAGGCTGCGGATCCAGCCCGGCGATTCCCGCATCCAGATCCAGGCGATGACGGCGGCGATGAACGGCGCGGTGCTCTGGATCACCAGGATCAACGCGACGGTCGTTTCCCCGAGAGCAATCACGAAAGAGATCGAAGCGGAGGCGAAGCAGCAGGCCACGACGAGTCCGGGAATGCCCAGCGCCTTGAACAGGGACCAGGTGTTTCGCCCGTCCCGTACCAGAAGGAAGAGGAACAGCGTGATCGCGGCGAAGAAGCCGCGCCCCGCGACCTGGGTCCAGACGTCGGCCTCGATATGCCGCGCAATGAGGCCGCCGCTGCTCCAGCAGAAGGCCGCGCCCAGAACCAGAATGGCACCCTTGCGATGCGCCTCGATCGCGCCGGACATTTCTTACCCCTGCAAATCCGCGGCGGAGATTAGCAGGGGAGGCCGGTGGTGCGGCAAGCGATGGCGGCTCATGGCTGATATGCGAAGCGTTGGCGCCGGTCGCCGATGACGGCGCCTATCCCACCACCGCCGCCAACCATTCCAAAAACACCGCGAACGGTGTTTCCTTCTCCGCGCCCGGGCGGTGGATGACATACCAGGCGCGGCGTTCCTCTTCGACGACGAGCTCGAACGGCTGGACCAGACGCCCGGCCGCGAGATCGTCCGCGACGTAGGGCGCCCGCGCCAGGGCGACGCCCAATCCATCCAGCGCCGCCTGCAAGGCAAAGGCCGAATAGTCGAAGGACAGCCGCCGCCGGAGCTTCGCCGGATCGACGCCGGCCGCCGCCAGCCAGCGCGGCCAGTCCTGTGGCGAATGCTCGACCTCGAGCAGGGTCTGGCGCGCGAGGTCCGCCGGCTTCTTCAACTGCGCCGCCAGCGCGGGCGCAGCGACCGGGAACAGGGCGGCGGTGAAGAGCTGCCGCCCGGCATGCCCGGCGCCGGGTCCGTCGGCCAAACGGATGGTCGCGGTCCAGTCGGGCCGGAGTTCGGCCGGATCGCCGATCGCGGTCACCACCCGCACCTCGATCCCGGGATGCGCGCGCTGGAAGCCGGGGAGGCGCGGGATCAGCCAGCGCATGGCGAAGGTCGGCCCGACCGCGATCGTCACCGCGGGCCCGCCGGGCCGGCGCTGCAGGCTGGAGACCGCCGCCTCCAGCTCACGAAAGGCGTCGGAGAGCCGGGGACCGAACACGCGTCCGGATTCGGAGAGCTCCAGCGTGTTGGCGCGGCGCTCGAACAGGCTATGGCCGAGCCAGAGCTCGACCTCGCGCACCAGCCGGCTGATCGCCGTCTGCGTCACGTTGAGCTCGTCGGCCGCACGGGTGAAGCTGCCCAATCTGATCGCAGCCTCGACGGCTCTAAGTCCCTTCAGACTTGGTAAATTCATTCACCGCCCCGAATTTTCCTGAGGCTATTCTGCCACAGGTTCCGGCCGGGACAAGCGCCCGGCCTCTCGCCTTTCCCGGCGTATTCTGCGAACCTGACGGCGAATCGCTGAAGAATCGCGCGGGAAGGGATCGATGCGGAAAATTGTGCTCCTTGGTGGACTGCTGCTGCTCGCCGCCTGCGCCACGCAACAGCCGCCGGCGCCGGCGCAGCCGGCCGGGCCGATTCCCGCGAAGGACCGCTACGCCTTCACCAAGATCGACCAGCAGAGCTGCCCGACCGAGGCCAAGAGCTTCGTCGAATGGGTCGAGCGCTATGAGGCCTTCGCCTACAAGAATGGCCAGCCGAAAGAGCTGATCGCCGATGCCTTCGAGAACGTGAAGGAAAATCCCGACATCACGGTGAAGCAGTCCAAGCAGCCGGAATTCGTGACCCCGGTCTGGACCTATCTTTCGCGCGCGGTCTCCGACGACCGGGTGGCGCGCGGCCAGCAGCAATATGCGCTGAACCGCGCCGTGGTCGACCAGGCGGCGCGGCAATACGGCGTCGATTCCGGGACGCTGATGGGGATCTGGGGCATCGAGACCGATTTCGGCCGCAACTTCGGCGACGTGAATGTCTTCGAGGCCTTGTCCAATCTCGGCTACGGCGCCAAGCGCACCGACTTCGCCTGCAAGGAACTGGCCGCGGCGCTGACCATCGCCAATCGCGACAAGATTCCGGTCTCGAAGATGATCGGCTCCTGGGCGGGCGCGATGGGCCACAGCCAGTTTCTGCCCAGCAACTATATCGAGCTCGGCGTCGATGCCGATCGTTCGGGTGCCCCCGATCTCTGGACCTCGATGCCGGACGTCTTCGCCTCGACCGCGAACCATCTGACCAAGGCCGGCGGCGGCTGGATCGCCGGCGTGCCCTGGGGCATGGAAGTGAAGCTGCCGGCCGGCTTCCCCTATCAAGAGGCCGAGCTCGACCTCGAACAGCCGATCGCGCATTGGCGCCAGCTCGGGGTGAAGACGGTGGGCGGCATGCCGCTGCCGGAATATCCAGGCGGCACCTCGATCATCGTGCTCACGGGCTACAAGGGACCGGCCTTCCTGATCACCAAGAACTTCAAGGCGATCCTGCGCTACAACAACTCGACCTCCTACGCGCTCTCGGTCGCCTATCTCGGCCAGCGCATCCTGGGCGGTCCAGGCGTGCAGGCCGCCTGGCCGACCGCGGAGCCGCCGCTCACCCTCGCCGAGCGCGAGGAGATCCAGACGCGGCTTGCGGCCCAAGGCTTCGATGTCGGCAAGGTCGACGGCGTGCTGGGCTTGAAGACCCGCAAGGCTGCGCGTCTGTTCCAGGCCAAGGCCGGCCTGCCGCAGGACGGCTATGCCAACAAGGCGCTGCTGGAAGCCTTGCGCCGGCAGCCTTCCGTCTGATGAGCACCGCGGCGACCGTCGAACGCATTCTCGAGCGGATCGGTCACCGCCAGCCGAAACTTGCGATCGTGCTCTCGACCGGGCTCCAGGCGGTGGACGGCGACGTCGAGGACCCGACCATCTTCGCCTATGCGGAGTTGCCCGGCTTTCCGAAGAGCGCCGTCGCCAGCCATCGCGGCCGCCTGCTGCTCGGCAAGCTCGCCGGGCACAGCGTGGCGCTCTTGGAGAGTCACGAGGACTACTACCGCGCCGGCCGGGTCGATGCGATGCGCGAGCCCCTGGAAGTCGCGGCGGCGCTCGGCTGCGGCAAGGTGGTGCTGACCGCGGCGGCGCATTCGCTGCGCACCGATCTCGGCCCCGGTCGGCTCGCGCTGGTGACCGGCCATGCGATGCTCGGCGATCCGATGTCCTTGAGCCAGGGCTTCGGCACGCGCTATCCAATCGACTGGCACGCGGCCTACGAGCCGGTGCTGACCGAGCGGCTGGTCGCGGCCTCGGCGCGGGTCGAGGTGCCGCTCGCCTCCGGCTGCTTCGGCTGGGGCGCCGCATCACCCGCGGCGGCGCGCGACACCCGGGACCTGGGCGGCGCCGAGATGGTCGGCGTCTCGCTGATCCCCGAGGCGATCATCGCCCGTGCGCTCGGCATGCGCAGCGTCGCCATCGCCAACATCCTCGACTGGGCGCCGGGTGCGGCACCCGCCGGCGTCTCGCCGGACCTCGCCCGCCAGCGCGCCGATTTCGGCGCCATCCATCTGCGGCGCATCCTCGCCGACTACCTGCAGCATGGCGGCGCTGATTGACGGCCCTTGACGCCGTCCGCTCGCGTTAACACTTCCGTCATCTGCGTTGCTTTTCCGGGACTGATCGGTATAGTCCCGGCCGCGGCGACCGCCCCCGGGATCCGCCAACGATATGGGATGAAAAAATGTTTGTTTCCGAGGCTTTAGCGCAGACTGCCGGTGCCGCCGCCCCGGCCAGCCCGATGGGCGATATCGGCTTTTTCGTGCCGCTGATCCTCGTCTTCATCGTCATGTGGTTCTTCATGATCCGCCCGCAGCAGAAGAAGCAGAAGGCCCACCAGGCCATGGTCCGGGCGGCCAAGCGCGGCGATCGCATCGTCACCTCGGGCGGGCTGATCGGCACCATCTCCAAGGCGAACGAGGCCGACAACGACGTCGAGGTCGAGATCGCCAAGGACGTGAAGATCCGCGTCATGCGTCACGCCATCGCCGACATCATGAACCGCAATCCGGAAGCAGCGAAGCCGGCGGCCAAGGAAGCTTCGAAAGAGACGAACAAGGAGGGAGCGAACGACGCCTGATTTAGGCCACGCTCGCATTCCGAAGTAACGCGCGATGCTCCAGTTCTCGAAATTCAAGGTCACCATCATCCTCGGCATCGTGCTGCTGGGGATTCTCTTCTCCGCGCCGAACCTGGTGCCGGCGGACAAGCTCGACAGCCTGCCGGGCTGGCTGCCGAAGACGGTGATCAGCCTCGGCCTCGATCTCCAGGGCGGCTCGCACCTGCTCTATGAGGTCGACACCACGAAGTTCCTGAAGGAGCGCCTGGATGCCGTCGAGAACGACATCCGCGACAAGCTGACCAAGGGCGAGACCAAGTTCGGCTACGTCAATCTCCAGGCGACCGCCGACACGGTGTCGCTGACCCTGCGCGACCCGACCCAGATCGACGCCGCGCGGCCGCTGCTGCAGCAGGCCACCACCGACATGGAGCTGCAGATCTCCAGCGACGGCAAGGTGGTCGCCAAATACACCGACCAGACCCTGGCGCGCCTGAAGGCCCAGCTGATCGAGCAGTCGATCGAAGTCATTCGCAAGCGCATCGACGAGACCGGCACCAAGGAACCCACCATCATCCGCCAGGGTGAAGATCGGATCGTCATCCAGCTCCCCGGCCTGAAAGAGCCGGAGGAGATCAAGAAGATCATCAAGACGACCGCGAAGATGTCGTTTCACATGGTCGACGAGGCCGCGGAGGTGAGCGGGCAGCCCGGGCCGACCGACATGGTGGTCCCGGTCGCCAATCCACGGGAAGACGGCGCCACGCAGCTCATCGTGCAGAAGGTTGCGCTGCTGTCGGGCCAGAACCTGACCGATGCGCAGCAGACTTTCGAAGGCGGCGGCCAGCCGGTGGTGTCCTTCAAATTCGACAGCATCGGCGCGAAGAAGTTCGGCCAGGTGACCGCGCAGAATGTCGGCAAGCGCTTCGCCATCATCCTGGACGGCAAGGTCATCACCGCGCCGGTGATCAAGGACGCGATCCTCGGCGGCAGCGGCATCATCAGCGGCAGCTTCACCGTGCAGACCGCCGGCGACCTGGCGCTGCTGCTGCGCGCCGGCGCGCTCCCCGCCGATCTCACCGTGATCGAGGAGCGCACCGTCGGCGCCGACCTCGGTGCGGATTCGATCGCCGCCGGCAAGAAGGCCTGCCTGATCGCCATCGTGCTGATCGTGGTCGCGATGCTGGTGCTGTACGGCTTCTTCGGCGTGATCGCCAACGTGGCATTGGTGCTGAACGCGATCCTGATCCTGGCCGGCCTCTCCGCGCTCGGCGCGACCTTGACCTTCCCCGGCATCGCCGGCCTGGTGCTGACGCTGGGCATGGCGGTCGATGCCAACGTGCTGATCCTGGAGCGCGTGCGCGAGGAGATGCGCAACGGCCGCTCCCCGGTGACGGCGATGGAATCCGGCTACCGCGAGGCCCAGGGCACCATCATCGACGCCAACGCCACCCACGTGATCGCGACGCTGTTCCTGTTCCAGTTCGGCTCCGGCCCGATCAAAGGTTTCGCCATCACGCTGCTGATCGGCGTGCTCACTTCCTTCTTCACCTCGGTCTACGTGACCCGGCTGATGACTTCGCTCTGGCTGCGCCGCGCGCGGCCCAAGGCACTGCCGCTCTGAGGCCAGGACACATGTACAAGCCCATTCACCTCGTCCCCGCCAACACCAAGATCGACTTCATCCGCTTCCACAAGCCGGCGCTGCTGCTCTCGGTCATTATGGTGGTGGGCAGCATCGTCCTGCTCTTCACCAAGGGCCTGAACTACGGCATCGACTTTGCCGGCGGCGTCCTGATGGAAGTGCAGTCGAAGCAGGAGCAGGTGGTCGATCTGGGTTCGATGCGCGAGAAGCTCGACACGCTGGAGATCGGCGAGATCGTGCTGCAGACCTTCGGCACGCCGAACACCGTGCTGATCCGCATTCCGCAGCAGCATGGCGGCGAGGAGGCGACGCAGGCTGCGGTCGCCTCGGTCAAGACCGCTCTCGGCGACCAGTGGGAATACCGGCGTACCGAGACCGTCGGCCCCAAGGTCGGCTCGGAATTGAAGTCGAGCGCGGTCTGGGCCTCGGTCCTGGCCGGCCTC
>JAYSFH010000050.1:0-10302 GCA_041913405.1 Dongia sp.
TCTGCAGATCTTCGACTCCTGGGCCGGCGCGCTCGATCACGCGACGGTGCTGCGCTGGTCGCTGGAACCAACGCGGGCGATCGCGGCGCGTTTGAAGCGAACGGCGCCTGACATACCCGTCATCGTGTTTCCACGCGGCATCGGCGCGGGCTATCAGGATTTCGCGAGCGCGGGATTTGCGCAAGCACTGAGCTTGGACCCCGGGATCGATCCAGCCTGGGCGCACGAGAATCTGCACGGCAAGATCGTCCTGCAGGGCAACCTTGACCCGCGCTGGCTGGTCGCGGGCGGGGCGGGCATGCGCGACGCAACGCGTCGGATCTTGAACTGCTTCGGCGGTGCTCCCGCGATCTTCAACCTGGGCCATGGCGTCCTGCCGGAGACGCCGCCGGATCATGTCGCCGAACTCATCGAGACAGTGCGAAACTCCCAGTAGGCGCTCCAGCTAGGCATCCCTCCGAGTGCTCAATCTTCTCGGCCCGGGACACTGCCGCCGCACCTATTCCGAAATACCGGAATACAAGTCAGAATGCTGGACGGCGCCGGCGATTGGCGATATGACGGCTCCTCCGGATTCCTGGGGAGGGCGGTCTTGCTGAATTACTTCGACGATCGCGATTACTCGGTCGCCGTGATCGGTGCCGGCCGCGGCATCGGCCGCGCCGCTGCGGAAGAGATGGCGCGCCAGGGCGTGCGCGTCGCCTGCCTCGATAGCGACGGCGAGACGGCTGCGGACACCGCGCGCGCCGTCATCGCCGCGGGCGGGCGGGCCAGCGCTGCCGCGGTCGATGTGGTCGATGCAAAGTCGATCGACGCGGCGTTGCGGCCGCTCCCGCGCATCGATGCGCTGGTCAACTGCGCCGGCATCACCGGCAAGACCAATGTCCCAGGCCACCAGGTCGAGATGACGGACTTCGATCGGGTCTACCAGGTCAACCTCAGGGGCGCGTTGCTGGTCTCCCAGGCGGTGCTGCCGCATATGATCGGGCGCAAGTACGGTCGGCTGCTGCACGTGGCCTCGATTGCTGGCAAGGAGGGCAATGCCGGGATGACCGCCTATTCCGCGACCAAGGCGGGTCTCATTGGCATGGTGAAGAGCCTCGCCAAGGACTACGTGGAGCAGGGGATCACCATCAACGCGCTGGCACCGGCCGTCATCCGCACCGCGATGGTCGATGCGCTGCCGCAGGCGACCGTCGACTACATGACCGCGAAGATTCCGATGAAGCGCTGCGGCGAATTGGACGAGGCGGCGAAGCTGATCGCCTGGATCGCCTCGCCGGCCTGCAGTTTCACCACCGGCTTCACCTTCGATCTCTCGGGCGGCCGCGCGACTTACTGACGAGGGGAGTCAACATGGGCAAGATCGCATCCATCGAAGTCATTCCCTTGGCGACGCCGGATGCGGTGGCTGACGACCTCGACGGCACGACCGACACGGTCATCGTCAGGCTGACCGGCGAGGACGGCAAGACCGGAATCGGCGAGTGCGACGCGCCGCCCCATGTGGTGAAGGCTTTCCTGGAGATGCCGACCGCGCATCTCTGGAGCCGCAACGTGAGCGAGATCCTGATCGGCGCCGACCCGATCGAGGCCGCCGGTCTCTGGCAGAAGCTCTATGACGGCACCTTCTGGCCCGGCCGCCGCGGCCTCGGCATCCACGCGCTCTCGGCGATCGACATCGCGCTCTACGACCTCGCCGGCAAGCAGCACGACGTGCCCGCCTATAAGCTGATGGGTGGCGCGCGCCGCCCGAAGATCCGGCCCTATTGCACCATCTTCCCCGGCATGCCGCATGGCCGCAGCATCGAGCAGTTGATGAAGGAGATCGGCCGTCAATTCGAGGCTGCGATCGATCTCGGCTTCCGCGCGGTGAAGATGGAGGTGCTGTTCGACGACCTGGTCACCGACCGCGCGCTGGTCGAGCTCATCAAGCGCGGCCGTAAGATGCTCGGCGACGGCATCCAGATGGCCGTGGACTTCGGCTATCGCTGGCACAATTGGCATGATGCGCTCTGGCTGCTGGACCGGGTCGAGGATTGCGACATTCTCTTTGCCGAGGCGACCCTGCAGCACGACGACCTCGACGGCCATGCCGAGCTCGCCACCCGCAGCCGCATCCGCATCGGCGGCGCCGAGGCGGCGGCGACCCGCTTCGAGATCCGCGAATGGCTGACCCGCGGCAAGGTCGGCGTGGTTCAACCCAACATCGGCCGCGGCGGCGGTTTGACCGAGATCCGCCGGATCGCCGATCTCTGCGAACTGGTGGGCGCCGAAGTCGTGCCGCATGGCTGGAAGACCGGGATCACCTCGGCGGCGGGCCGGCATTTCCACGCCGCCTGCGCGCCGTCGCCGGTCTTCGAGTATGTCTCGCCGAAAGTCTTCGACTCCCTGCTGCGCCGCGAGCTGGTCGCGCCGGAGCCGGCGGTGAAAGACGGTTTCATGGACCTGCCGAATTCTCCCGGCCTCGGCATCGAGCTCAACGAAGACCTGGTGAAGCGCCTGCGCACCGACCGAAAGGCGTGAGCGCGCGCTCAACTTATGCTATAAATATGTGCTTGCTGCGCGCCTGTCGCGCGGCCGACGGTCCTGCATCAGGCTGGCCCAGCGAACATGTTGCACTGCATCGCAGACAGGACGCAGACAAACAAGTAAATTTCTGACGCAGACGAATACGACAAATGGATTGTGCCGCAACGGTTTGCGAGGATTTCCGGCGCTCCTGCTATCTGCGTCACGCCGAGCTCAGCGGACGCGGTATTTCTCCACCGTCTTCATGTTGAGCGAGACGCCCAGCCCGGGCGCCTTCGGGACTTCGATGCGTCCGTCCGGCCCCAGCGGGAAATGCTCGTTGGTGAGTTCCCAGCGCAGTTCGGATTCACTGGTCGAGTATTCCGCCGGCTCGTCATCCCAATGCTGCGAGAGGAAAGCAAGGTTGGCAGCGATCGTGATGTTGGACTTGTAGCCATGGGTGACCACGCGCTTGCCGCGCGACTTGGCCGAGGCGGCGATCCGCATCAGCTCGGTGAGGCCGCCCGCCATGGTGACGTCGGGCTGGGCGATGTCGATCTTGCCGACGTCGAAAGCGGCCTCGTATTCGTAATGCGTGGTGAGGCCGAGGTCGCCGCCGCCGATCGGCACGCCCTGGCCGGCGAAGCGCGCATGGCCGGCGAGATCGTCGATCGGCAACGGCGCCTCCAGCCAGAGGAAGCCGTTGTCGCGGAAGATCGGCACCACGGGCAGGCCTTGCTCGGCTTCGGTCCAGGCGGTGGCGGCGTCGCACATCAGCCGGATCTCCGGCCCGACATGCTGGCGCGCGGTGCGGATCAGCAGCTCGGTCTTCTTCAAGTCATGGCGCCAATGCGGGTCGGCCACGATCTTGATCGCCTTCAAGCCGCGTTTGAGCCCGCGGTCGATGTTGAACCGCACCTCGTCCGGCGTCTCGCCGAGCGGATAGACCGTGCCATAGGCGAGCAGCCGGTCGCGCTTCTTGACGCCGAGCAGCTCGGAAAGCGGCTTCTTTTCCGCCTTGCCCTTGATGTCCCAGAGCGCGATGTCGATGGCACTGATCGCGTGGATCACGACGCCGCGCCGGCCGTAATAGGAGGTGAGGTCGTACATCCGGTCCCAGACCGCCGGTGGATTGAGAGGATCCTGACCGAGCACCGCATCTTTCAATCCATAGGCATGGGAATGCGATCGGGGCGCCGCGATGATCGCCTTGATCACCGAGGGGACGCTGTCCACTTCGGCGATGCCGGTGATCCCGGCGTCGGTGTGGACGAGCACCAAGCAATTGTCGTATGACCCGTCGAACGTCTCCCCGGTCCAGCCGGGGGTGCGCAATTCGATCACTTCGACATCGGTTATTTTCATTATCCCACCGCGTGTTGGCGGCCCCCTGTTGGACGACCGTTGCCGGGTCGTCCGAAATATTGGATACTAATCCAGAATGCTGGAATTGACGGAATGAGACAAGACGCAAAGACGCGGGCGAAGCCGCGCCCTGCCGCCGCTCCGCAAGCCGCGGCGAATGCCGAGGATGGGGGCGGATCGCGCAGTGTGCGCCGCGCGCTGGAGATCTTCGAGTTCCTGCTGCAGCTCGACGCGCCCACCACGATCGGCGAGATCGTCAGCGCCCTGCAGATCCCGAAATCCACCGCCTATGAGCTGGTGCGCACTCTGTCCGATTCCGGCTACCTCGAACCCGGCCGTCGCGGCGGCGGGATCACCCTCGGCCGCAAGCTGTTCGAGCTTGGCATGGCCTATCGCGCCCAGGTCGATCTCTTGCGCGACGGCAGCCAGATCGTCGAGGAGCTCAGGAACGATTGCGGCGAGACCGTACAGCTCTCGGTGCTCGAGAACGACATGATGCTGGTGCTCCTGAAGGAGGAGGGCTCGCATCCGGTCCGCATCATCAGCCGGGTCGGCTCCCGCGTGCCGGTCAATTGGGCAGCCTCCGGCCGGCTGCTGGTCTCCGACCTCGACGACAACGAGCTCACCAGCTTGCTCAGCAAGTCGGTGCGGCAGTCGCCGACCGGCCGGGCCACGGTCGAGATCGACAAGTTCATCCAGCAAGTCCGCAAGGCGCGCAAGCAGGGCTTCTTCTCGGAATTGAACGAGACCAACGAGCATGCCGGCTGCGTCGCGGCCCCGGTGATCGACGGCACCGGCCGCTGCGTCGCCGCGATCAGCATTGTTGCGCCCGAGCATCGGCTCGGAAAGACCAACCGCGACGCGCTGACCAAGAAGGTCTGCGCCGCGGCCGCGGAACTCTCGAAGCGGCTGGGCGCGCGTTAGCGCTTGCCCGACGCCTCGAATGTCCGCTGCAGGAGATCCAGCAAGGTCGCTTCGTCGATCTGCCCGCGGAGATGCTGCTCGATGAGATCGCCGCCTTTGGCCTGGAAGCCGAGATAGCCGGGGAAGCGGGGCCGGATCCAGCAGGCTTCCATGGTCTTGAGGGTTTCAGCGTAGCAGCGGCCGAAGCGGGCATCGATCGTGGGATCGGTCCAGGTTTCGCGCCGTGCCGGCTGGCCGTGGTGCTCGGCGAACAGGCGCTGTACCTCGGGCGAGGCGGCGAAGCGGGCATAGGCCTGCGCGGCCTCGTCATTGCCGCGATAGGCGGAGAGGCCGAGGCCGGTGCCGCCGATGGTGGAGCCTCCGGGACCGTTCGGCCCCGGCAGGTCGTGAAAGCGCAGCGGCTTGCGTTGATCGCTTTCGGCATAGGTGGCGTAGCAATAGACGGCGGGGCAGGTGACGAGATCGTCCCGCGCGACCATGACGTCATGGAGCTCGATGCTGTTCCAGTCGAGCGCCTCCTTGGGACAATAGGCGAGCAGGGCGCGGATATGATCGAGGACCTGGCGGGCGGTATCGCGGTCGGCCAGCGGCTGCTCCGGATCGGTCGAGCAGGGCGAGCCGAGGTTGGCGCAGAGCGTGAAGAAGGTCATCAGGCTGTGCACGCCCTTGAGGCCGATCGCGAGCTTGAAGTTCTTTCGCGAAGCCTTCTCGCCCAGCGCGATCAACGCGCGCCAGTCGGCCGGTGGCATCGCATCCAGTGCCTGCAGCAGATCCGGCCGCGAGACCGCGACTTGGGCTGCGGCATCGATGGGCACCGCCCAGCAGGCGCCGGCATAGCTGTAGCTCTCCAGCGAGGGACCGACGTAGCGGTTGCCGCCGGCGGCCCTGATGATGTCGTCCACCGGCAGCAGGCAGCCGGTCGCCGCGATCTCGCCGCAGAACGGGTGATCGAGCACGATCAGGTCATAGTCCCTGGCGAGGTCCGGCACCGGGGTGAACTCGAATCCGCTCAAGGGGCGCGATGCCCATTCGATCTCGATCTCCGGATGTCGCTGCTCGAACAGGGCCTTGGTCGCCAGCAGGGGGTCGATGGCGCGACGGTGCCCCCAGGTCATTCCGCGCAACTTGATCCGCGCCATTCGGTTCCCCCGACGCATTGGTCCCAGATTGACTCCTGATTCGCGCTAACCTAGCATTCTGGAAATACGTACAACAGTCCGGTATTCTGGAATTGCGACAAGCAGTCCGAATGCACGGACGCGGGGCAAGCAACAGGGAGAGGCGCAATGAGACTCGTGAATCTGATGTCCGGTTCGGCGGCGTTTGCCATCGCAGTATCCGGCGCGGCGAACCTGGCCATGGCGGCGGCCGGCGACGAATGCGTGAAGGTGCTCGGCTACGAATGGAGCGGCGAGAAGCAGTCGATGGACCCCGCCGACATGCATTCCGGCGACGACGCTTACCACACCTTCGCGGTCTACAACCGGCTGGTCGATGTCGACGACAACTTCAAGGTCATCCCCGAGCTTGCGACCGAATGGTCGGTCTCGGAAGACGGCCTGACCTGGACCTTCAAGCTGCGCGACGGAGTCAAATTCCACAGCGGCAAGGATTTCAGCTCGGCCGATGTGGTCTACACCTTCAAGCGCCTGCTGGATGAGAAGCTCGGCTCAGGCGCCCGCGCGGTGCTGGAGTTCCTCGATCCCGACGGCATCAAGGCGCCGGACGCGAAGACGGTCACCTTCACCACCAAGAAGCCGGTGGTCGAGCTGCCGGTGCTGATCAGCAACAAGTTCACCAACATCGTGCCGGACGGCGCCAAGCACGAGGACCTGGTCCTCCATGGCGACGGCACCGGGCCCTTCATGCAGGAAGAGTTCACGCCGAACGCGCCGGTGCGCATCCTGAAGAAGAATCCGAACTACTGGGATGCGGGCAAGCCGAAGGCCGACTGCCTGCGCATTACGGTCGCCCAGGAAGCAGTCGCCGCGGTCTCCGCGCTGAAGGCGGGCCAGGTCGATCTGATGCTCAACGTCGATCCCTCGGTGATCCCGACTCTGAAGGACGATTCGTCGGTGACTCTGCTGGAGACCGGCGCTTCCAACTCAATGACGATCTCCTTCTGGGTCGACGCCAAGCCCTTCGACGACCCGAAGGTGCGCGAAGCCCTGAAGCTGGTGGTCGATCGCCAGGCGATGGTCGATACCGTGCTCCTGGGTTATGGCGAGCCCGGTGCCGACAATCCGGTGCCGGTCGGCAACCCAAACTCCTACGTCAAGGAAGCGCCGAAGCAGGACATCGAGAAGGCGAAGGCGCTGCTGGCGGAGGCCGGCCACAAGGATGGGCTGAAGTTCGACCTCTACACCGCCGAAGGCGTGCCGGGCATGGTGCGCATGGCGCAGGTCTATGCCGAGCAGGCCAAGGCGGCGGGTATCGACATCAACGTCATCGTCACCCCGGCCGAGAGCTTCTGGGACGATGTCTGGCTGAAGCAGTCGGCCGTGACCTCCGCCTGGTCGATGCGGCCGCCGGGAGAAGGCCTCGCCGTTGCCTATGTCCAGACCGCGAAGTGGAAGGAGACCCACTGGGAGCGGCCGGACTATGACGCGCTCCTGCTGAAGGCCAACACCACCGTCGACGATGCGGAGCGGCAGAAGCTGTTCCAGCAGACCGGCGAGTTGCTGGCCAAGGAAGGCGGACTGGTGCTGCCGATGTTCGTCCACCAGGTTCTGGCGCTGCGCAAGGGCTGCGAGGGCTACACTCCCCGGGCGCAGAACTTCAACCTGAACTTTGAAGATCTGAGCTGCAGCAAGTAAGCTCGACCCTCGCCCGGATGCCGGTTCGGGATCGGCATCCGGGCGTTTTTCTTTTCTGAGGGCCGAGACGGAGATTACCCTTGTCGATCCTGAAGCTCGTCGCCACGCGGATCTTGCTCTCGCTGCTGACGCTGCTTCTCGTCTCGCTGATCATCTTCTTCGTGCTGGAAATCCTGCCCGGCGACGTCG
Source organism: Dongia sp. (assembly GCA_041913405.1). Taxonomy (GTDB): domain Bacteria; phylum Pseudomonadota; class Alphaproteobacteria; order Dongiales; family Dongiaceae; genus Dongia. The sequence continues at coordinate 7,806 of JAYSFH010000050.1, forward strand.
CCAGCCGCATCCTTGGCCGCGACGCGACGCCGGAGACCCTGAACGCGCTCCGAGAGAAGCTCGGCCACTATGACCCGGCCGTGGTCCGCTACTGGCACTGGCTGTCGCATTTCGTAACCGGAAATTTCGGCCAGTCGCTGGTCTCCAGCCGGCCGGTCACGGAGATCCTGGCGCCGCGCATCTTCAACACCGTGGTACTTTCGGCCTATGCCTTCCTGCTCTATCTGCCGCTGACCGTGCTCCCCGCGATCATCCAGGCGATCCGCCGCGACAAGCCGAGCGACCATGCGCTCTCGGTGGTGACCCTGGTGCTGCTGTCGATGCCGGACTTCCTGCTCGCCACAATACTCTTGTTCCTGTTCGTGGTGGTGTTTCGCTTCTTCCCGGCGATCTCGCTGGTCGATCACAGCTCGACCGCGACGGACTATCTGATGGCGACCACCTTGCCGGCGCTGACCCTCGCGATCGTGATGGCGGTCTATGCCGTGCGCATGCTGCGCGACAACCTGATCGAGGTGCTGGATTCCGACTATATCCGCATGGCCGAGCTGAAGGGACTTTCCGCCCGACGCGTGCTGCTGCGCCATGCCTTGCCGAATGCACTGGTGCCGACCCTGAACGTGACCGCGCTCAACCTCGCCTATCTGGTGGGCGGCGTGGTGGTGGTCGAGAAGGTCTTCTCCTACCCCGGATTCGGCAGCCAGCTCGTGGATTCGCTGCAGCTCCGCGACCTGCCGGTCATCGAGGCGACGGTGATGATCGCCGCGGTGGTCTATGTCGGCGCCAACCTCATCGCCGATATTGCCTCCGTACTGCTCAATCCGCGCCTGAGGACGGCTTGATGGCGGCGACCACCGACATGGCGCCGCGCATCTCCGGCAAGTGGCGAAGTCTCTGGCGGCAGACACCGCAGAGCTTCCGCATCGGACTCGTGGTCCTGCTGCTGCATGTCATCATCGCGGCGACCGGACCGTTCTGGGCTCCCTACGGCTTCTCGCAGATGGGCACCGGCATCCCGCTTTCCGGCATGACCTGGAAGCATCCCTTCGGCGTGGACCAGCTCGGCCGCGATGTTTTCAGCCGCGTGGTGCATGGCGGGCATATCGTGATCCTGCTCTCGCTCTCCGGCACGGCGCTCGGCCTGGTGGTCGGCGCGATCCTGGGATTGCTCTCCGGTTATATCGGCGGCTGGTTCGACAATGCGCTGCAGCGCCTGCTGGAGGCCCTGATCAGCATTCCCTTCCTGGTCCTGGCGCTGATAGCCATCGCCTCCGCCGGGCCGCAGCTTTCCGGCAATCCGATCCTGGTGGTGCTGGTCGTTGCGCTCGTTTACGCGCCGCGCATCGCCCGCATGGCGCGCGCCGCCGCGATCGACATCGCCACCCGCGACTATGTCACCATGGCACGGCTCCGCGGCGAGAGCGCCTGGTCGGTGATGCGCCGCGAGCTGCTGCCCAATGCCACCAGCGTCCTGCTGGTCGAGTTCGCGCTCCGCGCCGGCTACGCGCCGGTGCTGATCGGATCGCTGGGTTTCCTTGGCTTCGGCCTCCGGCCGCCGACCCCGGAATGGGGGCTGATGATCAGCGAGAACCGCGCGCTGATCATCATCACGCCGATCACGGTGCTGGGGCCGGGCTTGGCCTTGGCTTCGCTGGTGGTCGGACTCAATCTCTTCACCGAGGGCCTCGCACGGATCCTCGGGCGCACCGTGCGGCTGGGCAACCAATGATGCCGGACACGATTCTCGAAGTGCGGAACCTCTCCGTCGCCTACCGGCAAGGCGGCGGCTGGTCGCGCGCGGTCGATGATGTCTCATTCTCATTGAAGAAAGGCGAGGTGTTCGGCCTGGTCGGCGAATCCGGCTGCGGCAAATCCACGGTCTCGCTGCAGCTGCTGGGTTATCGCCATCCTGCGATGAAAGCGGAAGCGGGGGAGGTGCTGTTCAAGGACAGGAATCTGCTGACCTTGACCCGGCCGGAGCTCGACAAGCTGCGCGGCGAGAAGATCGCCTTCATCCCCCAGAACCCGACCACCGCGCTCAACCCCGGCATCCGCATCGGGCAACAGGTGGCGGAGACCATGGTGGCGCATGGCCGGGCCAAGGATCTCGGTGGCGCCGACCAGGTCGTGGGCAAGTATCTGAAGCTGGTCGGCCTGCCGGTCGATCCCGGCTTCCTTCGGCGTTATCCGCACCAGCTTTCCGGCGGGCAGCAGCAGCGGGTCTGCATCGCCATGGCGCTCTGCTGCGATCCGGACCTTCTGGTGCTGGACGAGCCGACGACTGGACTGGATGTCACGACCCAGGAGCAGATCGTCTCCTTGCTGATCGCGCTCCGGGCGCGGATCGGTCTTTCCATGCTCTATGTGACGCATGACTTGGCGCTGCTGTCGCAGATCGCCGACCGGATCGGCGTCATGTATGCCGGGAAAATGGTGGAAGTCGCGCCGACCGAGATCATTTTCACCGCGCCCAAGCATCCTTATACCCGCGGGCTGA
>JAYSFH010000050.1:10312-13153 GCA_041913405.1 Dongia sp.
TCCCGCGGATCGACTTCGATACGGCGGAACGCGAACGGCCATTGCGCGGTTTACTGCGCCGTCGCGAGTTGCCCTCCGGTTGCCCCTTCAGCCCGCGCTGCGATTTTGCGCAAGACCGCTGCTTCGCGGAGCCGCAACAGTCCGAATCAACGGGACCGGAGAGCACAGTAGCTTGCTGGCGCTGGCAGGAGATCGCACCGCTGCCGCCCGAACCGGTCGAAATGCCGCCGCTGCCGGAATCAAAAGGCGACTTGCCGCTGCTCTCCGTCGACGCGCTGGACGTCCAGTACGGCAGCGGGGATAGAGCGTTCCTCGCGGTGAATGAGGTTTCTTTCGCAATCCGGCAGGGAGAGGTCTTCGCCCTGGTCGGTGAATCCGGCAGCGGCAAATCGACCATCGCCCGCGCCATCAGCGGGCTGGTGCCGGCGGCGGCGGACAGCGTCGCGCTGGAGGGAAAGGCGCTGGCGCCGCGGGTCAGCCGCCGCAGCAGCGACGAACGACGGCGGATCCAGTACATCTTCCAGAATCCCGACGCTTCGCTCAACCCGCGGGCGCGGGTCGGCGAGACCATCGCCCGGCCGCTGCACTATTTCTTCCACCTCGACCGGGCGCAGGCGCGCGAGAAGGTGGCTGCCGCGCTCGCCGACGTCCAGCTCGACGGCAGCTATGCCGCGCGCTTCCCGGACCAGCTCTCGGGCGGCGAGCGCCAGCGCGTCGCGATCGCGCGCGCCCTGGCGGCCGAACCCGCCTTGCTGCTCTGCGACGAGATACTGTCGGCGCTCGACGTCTCGGTGCAGGCAAACATCCTGAAGCTGCTGCAGAAGCTCAAGGCTCAGCACGCGATCGCCATGCTGTTCATCAGCCACGATCTCGCCGTGGTGCGGATGCTGGCCGATCACGTCTGTGTCCTTTATGGCGGCGAGGTGATGGAGATAGGACCGGTCGAGCGCGTCTTCGCGGCGCCGTTCCACCCCTACACCCACACCTTGCTGCATGCCGTGCCGGTGCCGCTGCAACCGCCGGCCGCATCCGACGGCCTCAAGACCGGTGAGCCCAAGCGCGGCACTGCGGGTTGCGTCTTCGCGGCGCGGTGTCCCTGGAAGATCGGCGAAATCTGCGAGACCACGCCGCCGCCGTGGCGCGCAAGCGAGGATGGCTTGCGACTGCGCTGCCATTACCGGGTCGACGAACTGAACGAACTGGCCGACTGGCCGCCGGCACCGGCGGCTGCAAACACATCGCGTGCAACAAGGACGAGTCATGAAAATCGAGTCGATTGATTTCTTCTACATCTCCATGCCGGTCGTGACCGACGCCGGCGACGGCAGCCAGGACGCATTGCTGGTGCGGGTCCGCGCCGGCGGGATCGAGGCCTGGGGCGAATGCGAGGCCTCGCCGCTGACCTCGATCGCCTCGTCGGTGGCGCCGATGTCGCACGGCGCCTGCCGTCCGGTCTCGTCGCAGGTCCTGGGCGAGGATGTCTCGTCGCCGAAGGACATCGCGCGCCTGGCCGCCACCATCCAGTGGAACTGCATGGACCTGCTGCAGGCGGCGCACACCTGGTCGGGGATCGAGATCGCGCTCTGGGATCTCCTCGGCAAGAAGGAGAGCGTGCCGGTCTACAAGCTGCTCGGCTACGACAAGGCCTATCCCAAGGTGCCCTATGCCTCGCAGCTCTTCGGCGACACGCCGCAAGAGACGTTGGATCTCTGCCGCTCGGTGCGGGAGGTGGGCTATCGTGCGGTGAAATGCGGCTGGGGCCCGTTCGGCCGCGGGACGCTGAAGGACGATGCCGACCATCTCCAGGCGGCCCGCGAGGGCATCGGCACGGAAGGCACCCTGCTGATCGATGCCGGCCAAATCTTCGGCGAGGATGTCGAGGCGGCGGCGGCGCGGCTGCCGGCGCTCGAAGGCGTGAACGCGACCTGGTTCGAGGAGCCGTTCAACGGCAGCGCCTACGAGGCCTATGGCGCGCTGGCGAAGCGGAGCCCGAAGGTGCGCCTGGCCGGTGGCGAGGCCGCACACAACATCTTCATGGCGCGGCATACGATCGACTACGGCGGCGTCGGCTTCATCCAGATCGATTGCGGCCGGATCGGCGGCATCGGCCCGGCGAAGCAGGTTGCCGATTATGCGGTGGGGAAGGGCGTCACCTATGTGAACCACACCTTCACCACGCATCTCGCGCTCTGCGCCTCGATCCAGCCCTTCGCCGGCCTGCGCGACCACAAGATCTGCGAATATCCGGTGCGCCCGCAGCCGATGGCCTGGGAGATGTGCAAGACCCACATCGCCCCCAATGCCCAGGGCGAGGTGCTGGTGCCGGAAGCGCCCGGCCTCGGCATCGAGATCGATCTGGCGGCAGTGAAGAAATACCTGATCGACGCCGAGATCAAGGTTGGCGGCAAGGTGCTCTATCGGACGCCCAGTCTGGTCTAGGCATCTCGCCTAGCGGACGGATCGGCCCTTGCGTCTTTGCAGGCGGTGGATGTGCTGGTCGAGCTCGTCGTCCAGCGCATCCAGCTTGCCGCCCGCGAGGATGTCGCGGAGGCGTCTGTGCTGGGAGACGATGGCCTTGGCGTCGCGCTCGCTGCGGATCTCCTTGCCGAACACGATGAGGACGTGGCGGGCGAGGGCATCCCACAGCTTCTGCACGATGGCGTTGCCGGAGGCACGACAGATCTCGCGGTGAAAGTCGAGGTCGGCCCGGCTGATCTCGATCCATTCGAGATGCGAGGCGGCCCGCTCCATGGCGGCCATGATCCGGTCGAGGCGCGCGAGCAGCGCCGGCTCGCGGCGGTAGGCGGTCATCGCCCCGCGCATCGCGATTTTCTCCAGCGC
>JAYSFH010000051.1:0-1621 GCA_041913405.1 Dongia sp.
CAACTCCGGCTAGGCGCGGCTGTCGCCTCGCCAAGCCTGCGTATCCTTCTCCCACAAGGGGAGAAGGGCAAATGCGATAGGGGGAGAGTGGATTTTCATGCGTTATGACGTTTCGATCATCGGCTTGTACATCCTGGACGTGCTGGGGCGGCCGGTCACCAAAATCCCGGACCGCGGCAATGTCGAGTTCATCGACGAGATCCGCCTGACCGTGGCCGGCACCGCCGGCGGCACGGTGGTCGATGCCGCGAAGCTGGGGCTGAAATGCCTCGCGGTCGGCGCGGTCGGTGACGACGAGAAGGCGGATTTCGTGATCGCCACCCTGCAGAAATTCGGCATCGACGCCTCGGCGATGCAGCGCCTGAAGGGCATCCCGACCTCGGCCACGATCCTGAACGTCCGGCCGAACGGCGACCGGCCGGCCTTGCACGTGCGCGGCGCCTCGGACCATTTTGACGTGGCGCCTGCGGATTACGACAAGGTGTTCGACGCGCCGATCGTGCATCTCGGCGGCACCGGTCTCCTGAAGAAGCTTGACGGCGAGCCCAGCCGGGTCCTGCTCCAGGAGGCGAAGAAGCGCGGCAAGACCGTGACCTTCGATCTCATCGCCGCCAATGTCGAGACCATCAAGATCGTGAAGCCACTGCTGCCTTACATCGACTATTTCATGCCGTCGATCGAGGAGGCGAAGGACATGTCGGGGCAGGGAACTGCCGAAGACTGCGCCAAGTTCTATCTGGATGCGGGTGCCACCTGCTGCGTCTTCACGCTCGGCGGCGAGGGGGCATTCTACGCGCACAAGGACGGCACCCGGCTGAAAGTGCCGGCCTATGACATCCAGGTGGTGGACACCACCGGCTGTGGCGACGCCTTCGACGCCGGCTTCATCACGGCCTTGCATCGCAAGATGGACCCGGAGCAGTCTGTGCGCTTCGCGCAGGCCGCCGCGGCCCTGGTCGCCACGGGATTGGGCTCGGATGCCGGGATCGTCTCCTTCGAGGACACGCTGGCGCAGATGAAGAAGTGGAGAGTGAAGTCATGAAGATCGTTCTGGGCGCCGACAGCGCCGGCAAGCCGCTGTTGGATGTGATCGCCGCGCACTTGAAGACCAAGTCCGGCCTCGAAGTCGTGGACCTGAGCAAGCAGGGCTTCTACGCCGACATTTCCGACGGCGTCGCCAGCGCCATCGTGGACGGCAAGTTCGAGCGCGGAATCCTCTGCTGCGGCACCGGCATCGGCGTCTGCATCTCGGCCAACAAGGTGCCGGGTATCCGGGCGGCCCTCACCCACGACACCTATTCCGCCGAGCGCGCGGCGAAATCCAACAACGCCCAGATCATCACAATGGGTGCCCGGGTGATCGGCCCCGAGCTCGCCAAGGCGATCGTCGATACCTGGCTTGCCTCGCAGTTCGACCCCAAGGGCGCCTCGGCCGACAACGTGAAGGCGATCGACAAGCTGGATCAGAAATACGCCAAGATGCCGGCTTGATCTTCTCCACCACGACGCAGAGTCACAGCAAGCGCATACGGATCCCTCTCCCCCTGTGGGAGAGGGTTGCGAAGGCTTAGTGAGCAAAGCGAACTTAGCCGTAGCTGGGTGAGGGGTAGCGCGCCGTAGG
>JAYSFH010000051.1:1631-7687 GCA_041913405.1 Dongia sp.
GGTTTTGTTACAACTCTCAATTTCGGGTTCGTGGGGTGTGGTGTAGCGCGCGTTTGGCGCCCGCGCACCTCCCGGTGCGCCCCCTCATCCAACTTCGGCTAGGCTCGGCGGCGCCTCGCCAAGCCTGCGTATCCTTCTCCCACAAGGGGAGAAGGGAATGCGATTACCCTCAACGCAGTCGCAACAATAGGGCCCGGTCCGCAAAGACCGGGCCCGAAGAGTTTCCTGCGCGCTTGACAAAAGCCGCGGTCCGGCATTGAATTAAACAGATGTACGCGACCTGAACATAAGTTCAGGCGGAAGAAACCGGGCAGGAAGCGCAGAACGTGGCGGGCAACGATCGTGGCCTCGCGGCTCGTGCCGCATGGCTATCGTTCATCGGCGGCTATACCCAGGAAGAGATCGCGCAGCGGCTCGGGCTTTCGCGCGTCAAGATCAACCGCCTGATCGCCGAGGCCACCGAAGCCGGCCTGGTCCGGGTCTTCGTCGAAGGCACTGCCGCGGAATGCGTGGCGCTGGAAGACAAGATCGCTTCCCAGTGGAAGCTCGACTTCTGTTCGGTCTCGCCCACCGTCGATGGCGGATTGCTCCCGCTCAGGACCTTGGCTGCGGCGGGCGCGCATTACCTGCACGGCGTGCTGGAGCGCGGCGAGGCCAAGGTGATCGGCGTCGGCCATGGCCGGACGCTGGACGAGATGGTGAAGTATCTGCCCCGAGTCGAGCGGCCGGAGGTGAAATTCGTCTCGCTGCTCGGCTCGCTGACCCGGCATGCCGCGGCCAACCCATTCGACGTGATCCATCGTCTGGCGGAAGTGACCGCGGCCGAATGCTATTTCGTGCCGGCGCCGTTCTTCGCCGATTCGATCGCCGACAAGAAGGTGCTGCTTGGCCAGAAGGGCATCAAGGACGTCTTCACCCTGGCGAAGGCGGCCGAGCTCTACTTGGTCGGCATCGGCGAGATCGGCGTCCACGCCCATATGCTCTCGACCCGCACCACGACCGAAAAAGAACTCAGGGAAGTGAAGCAGGCCGGCGCGGTGGGCGAAGTGCTCGGGCGCTTCGTCGATGCGCAGGGCCGCGTGGTGCCGGCCGAGCTCAACGACCGTGCGGTCGCGATCAAGCTGGAAGATCTGAAGGGAAAGCCGGTCATCGCCATCGCCGGCGGCGCGGACAAGCCGCAGGCGATCATGGCGGTGCTGGAGAGTCGGGTGATCTCGGGCCTTATCACCGACGAAGACACTGCCAAGGCCATCGTCGACCTGATCAACGCCGGTGAGAAGGCCGGTGAGACCAAGAAGTCCAAGCGACAATAGATGGAGAGGAGATAGCCATGTACGAGAAGGGACGCGACTTAACCACCCGATTCGTGAAGGGTGAGATCAGCCGCCGCGAGATGCTGAAGGGCGCCAGCCGCCTGGGGCTCGGCATCGCCACCACCAGCTTCCTGCTGAACCAGGCGATGAGCCAGGCGATGGCCGCCGACTTCGACTGGATGAAGTTCAAGGGCACCAAGCTGAAGCTGCTCCTGAACAAGCATCCCTATGCCGATGCGATGATCGCCAATATCGACACGTTCAAGACCATGACCGGCATGGATGTCAGCTACGACATCTTCCCGGAGGACGTCTATTTCGACAAGGTGACCGCGGCGCTGTCCTCGGGCTCCAGCGAATACGATGCCTTCATGACCGGCGCCTACATGACCTGGACCTATGGTCCGGCCGGCTGGATCGAGGATCTGAACGCGTATATCAAGGATCCCGCCAAGACCAACCCGAACTACAACTGGGAAGACGTGCTTCCCGGCCTGCGCGCCTCAACCGCCTGGAACGGCGTCCCCGGCGGTGCGCTCGGCTCCGACGACGCCAAGCAGTGGTGCATCCCCTGGGGCTTCGAGCTCAACAACGTCTCCTACAACCGCAAGATCTTCGAGAAGGTCGGCGTCGAGCCGCCGAAGAATCTCGAGGACATGGTCGGCGTCGCGGCCAAGATCACCAAGGATGCCGGCGGTCCATACGGCATCGGCGTCCGCGGCTCGCGCTCCTGGGCCAGCATCCATCCGGGCTTCCTGTCGGGCTATTCCAACTACGGCCAGCGGGATTTCGACGTCTCCGACGGCAAGCTCAAGGCCGCGATGAACACGGCGGAGTCGAAGGCCTATCACAAGCTCTGGGTCCAGATGATCCAGGACTCCGGGCCGAAGAACTGGTCGACCTACACCTGGTACCAGGTCGGGACCGACTTGGGCGCCGGCGCCTCGGGCATGATCTTCGACGCCGACATCCTCGGCTACTTCATGAACGGCGGCGACAACAAGGAAGCGGGCAACATCGCCTATGCGCCCTTCGCCGCCAACCCGGCGGCCAAGGCCCCGACCCCGAACGTCTGGATCTGGTCGCTGGCGCTCTCCAGCTTCTCGAAGCAGAAGGACGCGGCCTGGACCTTCATGCAGTGGGCGAGCTCGACCGAGCATGACCTGTTCGGCGCGCGCAAGATGGACTTCGTCAACCCGGTCCGCGCCTCGGTCTGGAAGGACGCGGAGTTCCGCGCCCGCATCGACAAGTCCTATCCGGGCTATCTCAACCAGTATGAGACCTCGTCCGAGGGCTCGAAGATCTACTTCACGGCTCAGCCCCTGTTCTTCGACCTGACCACCCAATGGGCGGAAACGCTGCAGAAGATGGTCGCCAAGCAGGTGCCGATCGACGAAGGCCTCGACCAGCTCGCGGCCAACATCGACAAGCAGCTCAAGGATGCCGGAATCGGCGGTTAGTCCCTCCCTGCCGAAGCGCAGCCCGGCCGGTCTGGTGCCGGGCTGCGCCCTTTTTTCCGCCTGGACCTTGCGATACGATCACCTGAAGCCCCAGAGATGAGCCTCGCCTCCGTGTCAGAAACCGGCGCCCACCCCGTCCGCAAGCGGCCGTTCGCCCGGCATGCCTTGCCCTATATCCTGAGCCTGCCGGCTTTGCTCGTCTGCATCGGCATCCTCATTCCCTTCGTGACGGCGGTCTATTACTCGCTGATGCGCTTCCGGCTGAACCTGCCGGCCATGAAGGGCTTCATCTGGTTCGACAACTATCTGAATTTCCTGAGCGACGCCGCGTTCTGGAACACGGTCACGGTCTCTCTGGTCTATGCCTTCCTGACCGTCGGCGTCGAACTCGGCCTCGGTCTCGGCATCGCGCTGCTGCTGGTGAAGCCGACCCGCTTCAACAACCTCGCCTCGATCCTGCTGCTGCTGCCGCTGATGACCGCGCCGGCCCTGGCCGCGCTGATGTGGAAGCTGATGACCAATCCCAATTTCGGGATCCTGAGCTACCTGGTCGGCCTGATCGGCCTCACCGATTTCAAATGGGCCTCGGACCCCTCGACGGCGCTCCTCACCGTCACCCTGGTCGATGTCTGGGTCTATACGCCCTTCATCATGATCCTGCTGCTGGCCGGCCTGCGCTCGCTGCCCAAGCAGCCGTTCGAGGCGGCGGCGCTGGACGGCGTGCCGAGGAGCTTCGTCTTCTTCCGCATCACGCTGCCCATGCTGATGCCCTACATCATCACCGCTTCGCTGTTCCGCCTGCTGGATTCGATCCAGCAATTCGACATCGTCTATTCGCTGACCCAGGGCGGCCCAGGCGACACCTTGATGGTGTTCCAGGTCCAGGCCTATCTCGAGTTCTTCCAATACACCAATGTCGGCCGCTCGGCGGCGCTGATGATGGTGCTCTGGGCGATCACCTATTTCCTGTCCAACGTCTTCATCAAGCAGTGGCTCAAATTGCGCGAGCGGGCACGGGGAGTCTCCTGATGGAACAGGTATCGACTCTCGAGCGGACTGTCCGGACCGGGCTGATCGTGCTGGTCCTGGTGTTCTTCCTGTTTCCGATCTTCTGGATCCTGCTGATGTCGTTCCAGAACAACGACCAGATCCTGAGGATTCCCCCGAGCATCGTGTTCGAGCCGACGCTCGACAATTATCTCACCCTGATCACCGGCAAGCTGCAAACCACCGCCGGCAATCTCGACATCGCTTTCCTGAAGAATCTCGGCAACTCGCTGCTGCTCTCGACCGGCTCGGTGATCCTGTCGCTGATCCTCGGCGTACCGGCGGCCTATGCGTTTGCGCGATTCAAGTTCCGCCTCGGCGAAAACATCGCCTTCACGCTGTTGAGCTTCCGCTTCGCGCCGCCGCTGCTGGTGCTGCTGCCGCTCAGCCTCTACTTCAAGCAGCTCGGCCTGACCGATTCCTATTTCGGCCTGATCTGGATTTACCAGCTGATCTGCCTGCCGCTCATTCTCTGGATCGTGCGCGGCTATTTCGAGGACGTGAGCCCGGACATCGAGCATGCCTATCGCGTGGCGGGGCATTCCTGGTGGACCACCTTCCGCAAGATCGCGATTCCCCTGGCGCGCCCGGGTATCGCGGCCGCCGGGCTGCTGGCCTTCATCTTCGCCTGGAACAACTTCGTCTTCGCGCTGATCCTGGCCTCGGCCGACAAGCAGCCGGTGACGGTGGGCGCGCTCGCCTTCGTGACCGCGTCGGGCATCCAGTACGGGCAGATTGCCGCGGCCATCGTCCTCTCGGTGATGCCGACCCTGCTGCTGGCGCTCTACGCCCAGCGCTACCTGGTCGAAGGTCTCTCCCTTGGCGCGGTGAAGGGGTGAGGTCATGAGCAGCCTGGTCCTCAGCCATATCTCCAAGGGCTTCAAGTCCGGCAAGGTGCTGGAAGACGTCAGCCTCGACGTCAATGCCGGCGAGATCGTCGCCATCGTCGGCCCGTCCGGTTGCGGCAAGACCGTGCTGCTCCGGATCGTCGCCGGCCTGCAGGAGCCGGACGGCGGCACGGTCACGATCGACGGCGTCGACATGACCGAGGCCGCGCCGGAATCCCGCGGCGTCGGCATGGCGTTCCAGAACTTCGCGCTGTTCCCGCATTTCAACGCCTTCGACAACATCGCCAGCCCGCTGACCGCCCGCGCCACGCCGGCCGCAGCGCTGAAGGAGAAGGTCGGCGCGGTCGCGCGCATGCTGAAGATCGATCATGTACTCGGCCACGCGCCGCGCGAGCTTTCCAACGGCCAGAAACAGCGCACCGCGCTGGCGCGGGCGCTGGTGGCGCAGCCCAAGGTGCTGCTGCTGGACGATCCGCTCAGGAACGTCGATGCCAAGCTGCGTTATGAGATGCGCCTGGAGCTGCCGCGCCTCTTACGGAGCTACAACGCGGCGGTCATCTATGTGACCCAGGATTACAAGGAGGCGATGGCGCTGGGCGACCGGATCGCGGTGCTGCGGGCCGGGCGGATCGAGCAATGGGCGGCGCCGCGCGACGTCTACGCCGAGCCGGCCTCGGTCGAGGTGGCGAAGCTGTTCGGCGATCCCACCATCAACCTGCTGCCCGGCAAGGTCGAGCAGGGTGGAATCCAGCTGCTCGGCCGCATCGTCCCGACGCCGCAGGCAAACGGCGCGGTGCTGGCCGGTCTCCGCCCCGAGCATCTGAAGGTCAGCCGCACCGAGATCCCGAACGGCATTCCCTGTGAGCTCGACGCCGTCATGCCGGTCAACGTCCGCAGCGTGCTCTATCTGCGCGGGCCGGCCGGCGAGGAGATTCTGGCGACCGTCGGCGAGAGCGAGGCCGCGAAGTTCGGCCGCGACCATCGCCAGGTCTGGGTCGATTTCGCGCCGGAAAACGTCCTGCTGTTCGATGCGGCCAGCGGACACCGTATTGGCCACTTGGGCATCGGCCACCCGGCGCATTGAGAAGAGATCCATGGCAAGCCTGCTGCTCGACAACATCACCAAGGTCTATCGCCCGCGCGGCAAGGCGCCGGTCGAGGCGGTGAAGCGCGTCCGTCTGGACGTCAAGGACGGCGAGATCGTGGCCTTGCTCGGCTCTTCCGGCTGCGGCAAGACCAGCATGCTGCGGATGATCGCCGGCTTCGAGGACGTGACCGAAGGCGCCATCAAGATCGACGGCAAGGAGATCCACCGTCTCGCCCCGGCTGAACGCAACGTGGCGATGGCCTTCGAAGGCTATTCGCTCTACCCGCCGCTGAAGGTGCGA
>JAYSFH010000051.1:7697-12003 GCA_041913405.1 Dongia sp.
GCTTCGCCTTGCTGCGCCAGCGGGGTGCGGCGACCGATATCGATGCGCGGGTGAAGGAAGTCGCCGGCCTGCTGGAGATCAGCGACATTCTGGACCGCTATCCGGCACTGATCTCCGCCGGCCAGCAGCAGCGCACCTCGCTGGCGCGGGCGCTGATCCGCCGCGCGCCGGTCTCCCTGCTGGACGAGCCGATGTCGCAGCTGGAGCCGCAATTGCGCGCGATCCTCAGGGCGCGGCTGAAGGACTATCTGATCGCCCATAAGATGACGACGGTGTTCGTGACCCATGACCAGACCGAAGCCATTGCATTGGCGGACCGGATCGCGGTGATGGAGAAGGGCGAGCTGCAACAGTTCGGCACGCCGGACGAGATCAAGCAGAGCCCGAACAATCTCTTCGTCGCCAGCTTCATCGGCGAGCCGCCGATGAACATCTTCGCCGGCGAGGTGATCTCCGCCAGCGATGGTGTCGCGGTCAAGGGCTTCGGGCCGGACGGCAAGCCGGCTTTCGCCCTGGCAGCACCCGGCCTCGAGCTCGACGGCAGCCATGCGAACCGCAAGGTGCAGATCGGCATTCGGCCGCATCTCATTCAGACCGGCGCGGGCGCGTCCGACGCGACCGGCAAGGTGATCACCAACCACTGGCTGGGCGACCAGAGCCATGTCTGCTTCGACGTCGGCGGCGCCACCGTGGTCGGCGTCACCGAGAAGCCGCTCGGCGCCAAGCCCGGCGATACGCTGCCGGTGGGTTTCCCGTTGCGTGCGATCCATCTCTTCGATCCCGAGACCGGCGACGCGCTGGCGCATGGCCTCGACCGGGCTTGAGCGGCGATGGCGCGTGACCTGATCATCGCAATGGATGCCGGCACCTCGGTCATCAAGGCGCTGGTCTTTGACTTGAAGGGCCAGCAGCTCGCCGATGCATCGCGCCCGAACAGCTACACGACCGGCGCCGGCGGCGCGGTCGAGCAGGATATGGCCCGCACCTGGACCGACAGCGTCGCCGTGCTGGCGGAGTTGACGGGGAAGGTCGCCGGCCTCAAGGAACGCGCCGCGGTGCTAGCAATCACCGGACAGGGCGACGGCACCTGGCTGATGGACAAGGACGGCGCACCCGCCGCGCCCGCCTGGCTCTGGCTCGATTCAAGAGCCGCCGGCATTGTGCAGGAGATGGACGCCAAAGGCGTGCGGGAGAGGATGTACCTGCACACGGGCTGCGGCCTCAATGCCTGCAATTCCAGCTCGCAGCTCGCCTGGATGAAACGCCATGCGCCGGAGGTGCTGGCGCGGGCGACGACGGCCAATCACTGCAAGGACTGGCTCTATTTCGGCCTGACCGGCGAACGCGTGACCGATGTGACCGAAGGCGTCTTCACCTTCGGCGACTTCCGCACCCGCGATTACGTGCCGGAGATCCTCTACTGGATGGGCATCGCCGACCAGCAGCGCCTGCTGCCCCAGATGGTCGATGGCACCCGCACCACGCATCCGCTGCAAGCCGGCGCCGCCAAGGCGACCGGGCTGCCGGAAGGCCTGCCGGTCTCCTTGGGCAGCGTCGATGTGGCCTGCACCGCCTTGGGCGCCGGGCTCTACGAGCCGGGGCGCGCCGTCGGCGCCACGATCATCGGCTCGACCTCGATGCATATGCGGCTGGAAGCCCGCGCCGAGGACTTGAAGCTGGCGCCGGAGCCGAGCGGCTACACCATGGCTTTCCCGGTTCCGGATGCGGTCTCGCGCATGCAGTCCAACATGGCGGCGACGCTCAATATCGACTGGATCGTCGACATCGCCCGCGATGCGGCGCGGGCGCTGGGCCATGAGGTCGCGCGCAAGGACGCGCTGCTGGCCCTGGATTCCCGCGTTCTCGACGCCCGGCCCGGAGCCGAGATCTATCACCCCTATATCCACGAGGCGGGCGAGCGTGGGCCGTTCTTCAACGCCGATGCGCGGGCGCAGTTCATCGGCCTCTCGCAGAAGACCAGCTTCATCGACCTGGTCCGCACGGTCTATGACGGTCTCGTTCTGGCTGCGCGCGATTGCTACTCCGCGATCGGCGGCGCGCCCTCTGAAATAAGGATCGCCGGCGGCGCCGCGCGCTCCAAGGCGCTGAAGACCCTGCTGGCCAGCGGACTCGGCGTGCCGGTGCGCGAGAGCACGCGGGAAGAGGCGGGGGCCGCCGGCACCGCGATGATGGCGGCGGTCGCAATCGGCGCCGAGCCGGACATGGCGAGCGCCGTCAAGACCTGGGTGACGCCCTGTCTCGGCGGCACGGTGCAGCCGGATCCCGTATTGCAGAAGCGCTATGACGCGCTGTTTCCCATCTATGTGAAGACGCGGAAGATGATGCCCGAGATCTGGGCCGATCTCACCCGCGCGCGTAACAAGGCGTGAGTATGAACAAGCATCAGATTGCGATCATCGGCGACCATTTCATGAAGGCCGAAGCCTTCACCGAAGCGCTGAAGCGCGTACCCAACCTCGATGCCGAGGTGCGGACGCTGACCCTGCCCTGGCCCGACCAGCCGATGAAGCACGGCTATGTCGACGGCGGGCTCAAGGGCCTGAAGGAATATCTCGGGGAGCCCGATGAGATCGCGCGTTTCGTCGATGGCGCCGAGATCCTGATCACCCATCTGGCGCCGATCAACGGCGAGATCCTCGGCCGCCTGCCGAAGCTGAAGCTGATCGCCGTTTCCCGCGGCGGCCCGGTCAATATCGACGTCGCCGCCTGCAAGGCCCATAATGTGAAGCTGGTGAACACGCCCGGCCGCAATTCCTCCGCGGTGGCCGAGTTCACCATCGCCGCGATCCTCAACGAGACCCGGCTGATCCGCGCCGGCCATGAGGCGCTGCGCAAGGGCATCTGGCGCGGCGATCTCTATCGCTTCGACGTGATCGATTCCGAGCTCTCCGAGATGACCATCGGCCTGATCGGCTATGGCCATATCGGCACCAAGGTGACGCGGCTGCTGAAGCCCTTTGGCTGCCGGATCCTGGTCTGCGATCCCTATGTGATGGTCTCGAAGGACGACCTCGCCGACGGCGTCGAGCAGGTCAACCTCGAGCGGCTGCTGGCCGAGAGCGACGTGGTGAGCCTGCATGCCCGCGTCACCGAGGAGACCAAGGGCTTCCTGGCCGCGGCGCAGTTCGCGCGGATGAAGGCCGGCGCCTATTTCATCAACACGGCGCGCGGGCCGATGGTGAACTACGACGATCTCTATCAGGCGCTGAATTCGGGGCATCTCCGGGGCGCCATGCTGGAGACCTTCTGGCTGGAGCCGGTGCCGCCCGACGCGCCGCTGCTGAAGCTTGACAACGTGACGCTGACGCCGCATATCGCCGGCGCCTCCCGGACCACCGTGCGGATCGCAGCCCGGATGATCGCGGAGGAGATCCGCCGTTACGCGGCCGGCGAGCCGCCCCTCAATCCCTGTTAGCTGGAATGTTGCCGGATAGGTTCATTGCGCGGCACCCCCACCCCAACCCTCCCCCGAAGCCCGTCGGCGAAGGCCGACATGCGTCGGCGGGGGAGGGAGACGACTAGCATGGACAGCTACGACATCCTGGTGGTTGGCGGCGGGATCAACGGGGCGGGCATCGCGCGCGATGCGGCCGGCCGCGGCCTCAAGGTGTTGCTCTGCGAGCGCGACGATCTCGCGCAAGGCACTTCGTCGCGCAGCGGCAAGCTGGTCCATGGCGGGCTGCGCTACCTCGAATATTACGAGTTCCGCCTGGTGCGCGAGGCGCTGATCGAGCGCGAGGTGCTGCTGCGCGCCGCCCCGCATATCATCTGGCCAATGCGCTTTGTCCTGCCGCATTCGCCGGAGCAGCGGCCAGCCTGGCTGGTCCGTCTCGGCCTCTTCCTCTACGACCATCTCGGCGGGCGCAAGATCCTTCCGCCCACCCGGGCGATCGACCTACCGCGCGATCCGGTCGGCAAGCCTTTGAAACCGGAGTTCCACAAGGCCTTCGAATACTCGGATTGCTGGGTCGATGACGCCCGCCTGGTGGTGCTGAACGCACTGGATGCCGAGAAACGCGGCGCCAAGATTCTGACCCGCACCGAGGTGATCGGCGGTAAGCGCCACGGCGAAAGCTGGGACGTCACCTTGCGCGACCGTCAGACCAGTGAGGAGAGCACGGTTTCGGCAAGTTGCATCGTCAACGCCGCCGGCCCCTGGGTTGAGCAGGCCCTGCAAGGCTTCGCCGGCACGACCAGCAGCCGGCGCATCCGCCTGGTGAAAGGCAGCCACCTGGTCACCCGGAAGTTCTGGCAGGGCGACCAGGCCTATCTGCTGCAGAACGAC
>JAYSFH010000051.1:12036-12940 GCA_041913405.1 Dongia sp.
GTCGACGGCAAGCCGGAGGATGCGCGGATCGACGACCGCGAGATCGACTATCTGCTCGGCGTGCTGAAGCGCTACTTCACCACGCCGCCGGACCGGGCCGAGATCGTGCATGCCTTCTCCGGCGTGCGGCCGCTCTATGACGACAATGCCGAGAGCCCCTCTGCGGTGACCCGCGACTACATCTTCGACATCGATCCGAAGGAGCCGAGCGAGAGCAACGCGCCGATCCTTTCGGTCTTCGGCGGCAAGATCACCACTTATCGCAAGCTCGCGGAACATGGCCTCGACCGGTTGCGCCCGGCCTTTCCGAAGATGGGCGCTGCCTGGACCGCGGGCGCGAGCCTGCCCGGCGGCGAGATACCGGGTGCGGATTTCGACGGCTGGCTGGAGGGATTCCGGTCGCGCAATGCCTTTCTTTCCGCCGATCTGGCCGCGCATTATGGCCGTCTCTACGGCACGCGGGCGGACGAACTGCTGAACGGTGTGCGCAGCCTGGCCGATCTCGGCCGGCATTTCGGTGCGCTGCTCTACGAGCGCGAGGTGGACTTTCTCCGCCGTCATGAATGGGCGATCGATGCCGAGGACATTCTCGACCGCCGCACCAAGCATGGCCTGCATCTGACGCCGGACCAGCGCGCCGCCTTCACATCCTGGCTGGGCGGCGCAGAGCGCGCGCGTCTGGCGAACTGATCGGCATGGCGGGAGACCTCTTCCTCGGCATCGACCTCGGCACCGGCGGCGTCCGCGCCTGTGCGATCGATGCCGATGCGCGGATCGCCGGCATCGCAACGACCGCGCTTCCCGCCCCGCGCCAGGACGGCGATGCGATCGACCAGGAACCGGCACTCTGGTGGGACGCGGTGGTCGAGACCATCGGCAAGCTCACCGTCGATCGCACCGCGAT
>JAYSFH010000052.1:0-3110 GCA_041913405.1 Dongia sp.
TCCGACCAGCCAGTTCCCGGTCTATGCGATCGACGACTATCCGTTCCAGAAGGCGCCCGCGCTGATGCGCTGGCGTTCGGTGCAGCAGCGCGAAGCGGAATTGATGACGCGCGCCAACCCGGACGACTGCAAGGCCGGCGAGCCGCGGTTGGCTTGCGCCGCGAAGGAAGCGCTGCTGCTGGAAGAGAAGCTGCAGGACAAATCGCCGGTCGAGCAGGTCGAGGCGGTCTACGCCTATTTCAACGCGGTGAAGTGGAAAGAGCACGCGCCCGATTGCGGCGTCGATTGCTGGAAGACGCGGCTCGAGTTCCTGGCGGACAAGGAAGGCGACTGCGGCGACCACGCGCTTGCCGAGTATTTCACCCTGAAGCGGCTCGGCTTCAAGGAGCGCGACCTGCAGCTGATCGTCGCCCAGCTGCCCGGCTTCGCCGACAGCTTCAAGGGCGGCCATGTGGTGCTGCGGGTGCGCGCCGAGGGCGAGTACTTCATCCTCGACAACCGCCGCGGCGATCTCGCCGATCTCTCCGGCTTGGGCAAGTACAAGGTGCTGGCCGGCGTCAACGCCGACAGCGTGCAGATCTACAACCTGGTGACCCCGACCCCGCCGCCGGGCTTCGTCTCGGATGCGACGCAGGTCGCGGCGCTGATCACCTCGCCGGGCACCTCGGAACAGCCGTTGGAGGATGTGCAGGTCGCGGAAGCGACGCCGGAGACCTCTGCCACCCAGTCGCAGCCGATCCTGGTTGCCGCGGCGGCGCCCGCGGAAGCCGAGACCGCGCCCTCGCCCGCCTCCGCTTCCGCGACGTTTGAAGACGGCTCCGACATGGCCTGCATGCAGGCGGCCAACCTCGCCGACTGGAACCCCTTCCTGCCCTGCACGCCGACCAAGCAGATGAAGATCGTCGTGAAGCCGAAGATCATCATCGGCGCCGAGCCGCCGAAATCCGCGGAGCCTGCACCGAGCAAGCCGATCGTGGTCGCGTCCGCAGAGCCGGAAGTCGCGGCGCCCAAGGCCGCGGAACCGAAGTTCGAAAAGCCGAAGATCGTCGCCAAGACCATCATCGGCAACGAGCCGCCGAAGTCGGTGCCGCAGCCGGACGCAGCGAAGCCAAAGATCGTCGCGAAGACCGTCATCGGCGCCGAGCCGCCGAAATCGGCACCGGTCGTCAAGGCTGAAGAAGCGGCGGCGGAAGAAGCAGACAGCTCCGGCGCCTGCATGCAGGGCGCGACCTTGGCCGATTGGAACCCCAACCTTCCTTGCGCGGCGGACGGCAATGCCTCGACGCTGCGGATCGAGGTCAAGGACTGACCTCCGGCCGTCAGCCCCCGAGGAAGCTCATCGGGTCGACCGGCTGGGTGCCCTTGCGGATCTCGAAGTGGAGCTGCGGGCCGAACACGGCGCCGGTCTGGCCGACGCGGGCGATGGTCTGGCCGCGCTTCACCTTATCGCCCTTCTTCACCAGCAGCGACGCGTTGTGCGCATAGGCGGTGACGTACCCGCCGTCGTGCCGGATCAGGATCATGTTGCCGAAGCCGCGCAGCTCGTTGCCGGCATAGGCGATGGTGCCGTCGGCCGCGGCCACCACCGGCGCGCCGTTGGGCGCGGCGATGTTGATACCGTCGTTCTTCATCCCGTCCTTGCTCGAGCCGAAGGCGCCGATCACCTTGCCCTGGACCGGCCAGACGAAGGGGCCCTTGCCGGTGCCCGCCGCCGGTCCCGCCGATTTCGCCGCCTCGGCGGCCTCGACGGCAGCCTCGGTCTCAGCCTCGATCTGCTCTGGCGTCTTGGCCTTGGTAGGCGCGGTGGCGGTCCGGGTCTTCGCCGGTGCCGCCGGCGTCTCGACGCTCTCCACCGGTGCGGTCGGTGTCGGCGGCAGCGGCGTCGCCTTCGGTGTGCTCGGCACCGGTGTCGGTGACACCGGCTTGGGCGGCGTCACGGTCGGTGCCGAAGGTGCGATCACCGTCGGTGCCGGGAGCGGCGCCGCGCTCACCGTGCCGCCCGTGGCCTTCGGCACCGTCGTCGAAACCGGAGCGCCCGGCGCCGGCAGCGGCGCAGAACTGACCGAACCCGACGGCGAAGGCGGCGGCACCGCGGCAGCCGTCATCGCCGGAAGGTTGGAAGACTCGCTCTGGCTCGGGATGTTCAGCGTCTGGCCGGGCTTGAGCGTGTAGGGCGGCGTCAGATTGTTGATGGAGACGAGATCGCTCTGGCTCACCCCATAGCGGGCGGCGAGATCAGGCAACGTGTCCTCCGCCTGCACCACGTATTGCGAGCGCTGCTGCAGCGCGAGCCGCATGCCCGGCGCCAGGCCATAGGGCGGCTGCAAGCCGTTCATGTCGATCAGGCTGCGAATAGGAGTGTTGGTGCGCGCGGCGACCACGGCGAGCGTGTCGCCCGGCGCCACCACATATTCGCTGCCGACCGTTTTGCCGAAGCTCGAAGGATCGACCGCGGGCCGCGCCGCCACGGCGGGCTCGGCCACCTTCGGCGCGTTCTTCGGCCGGCCGCTGGCATTGCAGGCGGCGAGCGCCAGGCAGATGGCGGAAATCAGGAGCGGCGAGAAGGAGAAGCGAGATCCGGCCTGGTCAGCCATGGCCCACCTTGCCCAAGGCGCGGCGTTCCGCTTCGGGCAGCGCGCCGGAAACCAGCGGCACGAAGCGGACGTCGGCCAGGGTCTCGCGCTTCAGCGAGCCGTCGGCGAGCTTGGTCACGCGCTCCAGCACCTGCTCGCCGCGCTCGGCGCCCAAAGGCAGCACCATGATGCCGTCGACCGCGAGCTGCTCGACCAAGGTCTGCGGCATCTCCGCCGCCGCCGCGGTCACGATGATGCGATCGAACGGCGCCTGCTCCTTCCAGCCCTTGGAGCCATCGGCGCATTTCGAGGTGACGTTGTGGATTCGCAAATGCTTGAACCGGCCCTCGGCCTCGTCGAGCAGCGTCTTCCAGCGCTCGATTGTGTAGACCCGGCGCGCGAGCTTGGAGAGCACCGCGGTCTGGTAGCCTGAGCCGGTGCCGATCTCCAGCACCTTGTGGGATTTGGTCACACGCAAGGCCTCGGTCATCATCGCGACGATCTGCGGCTGGCTGATGGTCTGGCCCTGGGCGATCG
>JAYSFH010000052.1:3120-12807 GCA_041913405.1 Dongia sp.
AGCCTGATCATGGAAATGCGGCAGAACGAAGGCCTCGCGCGGGATCCGCTCCAACGCGTTGAGCACGGCGCTGTCGGTGACGCCGGCCCGCCGCAGCCCCATGATCAACCGGATCTTGCGCGCCGCGAGGCTCACCGGGACATCCTCACTGGGATTTGCCCTTCTTGCGCCGGCGCGATTTGGTCGCCGGACGCGATTGCGCCGCCGCCCGCGCGCCAGGAAACAGCCCCGCCATACGCTTCAGCATGGCCCCCTGGGTCAGATCGAAATGCAGCGGCGTGATGGCGATGCCGCCGCGGGCGATGACCCCGAGATCGCTGTGCGGATCCTCCGGATCGTCGTTGGTGAAGTCACCGACCCAGAGCACGTCCCGGGCGAAGGGATCCTTGCTCTTCACCACCTGGACCTCGGACTTGCGGCGGCCCTGCGCCCCGACCGCGATGACCGTCACCTTCTCCGGCGGGATCGGCGGGAAGTTGACATTCATGAGGAGATCGTCCGGCCATTCCAGCGCCACCAGCTTGCGCACGATCTCGGCGCCGAATTTCTCCGCGGTCTTCCAGTGCAGGGTCTCGCCCATCCGCACCTGGCTCATGGCGATCGCCGGGATGCCGAGCATCGAGGCTTCCATCGCCGCGGCCACAGTGCCGGAATAGAGCACGTCCTCGCCGAGATTGGCGCCGCGGTTGACGCCGGAGAGCACCAGGTCCGGCCGCTTGCCGGTGACCAGATGGTTGACCGCCAGCAGCACGCAATCGGTCGGCGTGCCCGAGGTGGCAAAGCGCCGCGGCCCGAGCTTGTGGATCTGCAGCGGGCGCCTGAGGGTGAGCGCATGGCTGGCGCCGCTGTGCTCGCTTTCCGGCGTCACCACCCAGACGTCGTTGCTCAAGGACCGCGCGATCTTCTCCAGCACCTTGAGGCCGGGTGCGTGGATGCCGTCGTCGTTGGTGACCAGGATGCGTGCGTTTCGCAGGTCCGCCGGCGGCGACTTCACCTTGGCGCTGGTCGGCGCCGACATCGGCTTCTCGGATTTCTTGTTGCGCAGCGCCATCGGCCTTTTCGCGGGGGATTTACTCACGGGCGATCTTCTCCCGACCTTGCATGTAGGGGCGGAGGGCTTCGGGAATGGCGATAGACCCGTCCTCCTGCTGATAGTTCTCCATGACGGCGATCAACGCACGTCCGACCGCGACGCCGGAGCCGTTCAGGGTATGCACGAAGCGCGTGCCCTTCTCGCCGGGCTTGCGGCAGCGCGCCTTCATGCGCCGCGCCTGGAACTCACCGCAATTGGAGCAGCTCGAAATCTCGCGATAGGCGCCCTGCCCCGGCAGCCAGACCTCGATGTCGTAGGTCTTCTGCGCGGCGAAGCCCATGTCGCCGGTGCTCAAGCAGATGACCCGGTACGGCAGCCCCAGTTTCTGCAGCACCTTCTCGGCCGAGACGGTCATGCGCTGGTGCTCGGCTTCGGAATGATCCGGATGCGCGATCGAGACCAGCTCCACTTTCATGAATTGGTGCTGGCGGATCATGCCGCGGGTGTCCTTGCCGGCGGCGCCTGCTTCAGAGCGGAAACAGGGAGTGAGCGCGGTGAAGCGCCAAGGCAGCTTGTCCTCGTCGATGATCTCGTCGGCGGCGAGGTTGGTCAGCGGCACTTCCGAGGTCGGGATCAGGTAGAGGCCCTGCTCGGTCTTGAACAAATCCTCCTCGAACTTCGGCAGCTGGCCGGTTCCGTAGAGTGCGGCGTCGCGCACCAGGAAAGGCGGCGCCATCTCGGTGTAGCCGGATTCCGTGGTGTGGAGGTCGAGCATGAACAAGGCGAGCGCGCGCTCGAGACGCGCCAGGGCGCCCTTCAGCACGACGAAGCGCGCGCCGGAGAGCTTGGCCGCGCCTTCGAAATCCATCAGCCCGAGCTCCTCGCCGAGCTCGAAATGCTGCTTCGGCTTGAAGGCGAAGTTGCGCGCATTCCCGACCGTGCGCTCTACGCGGTTGAAGGTCTCGTCCGGGCCATCCGGCACATCGGCAGCCGGCAGGTTGGGCTGGGCAGCCAGCAAGGCGTCGAGTTCGGCGCCCAACGCCTGGTCTTCGGCCTCGGCGGCGGCGATACCGTCCTTGAGGGCGGCCACCTCGGCCATGACCGCGGAAGCGTCGCCGCCCTTGGCCTTCACCTGGCCGATCTGGCGCGAGAGATCGTTGCGCTTGGCCTGGGATTCCTGGAACCGGGTCTGCGCCGCGCGGCGCTTCTGGTCGAGTTCCAGCACCTGTGCCGAAAGCGGCGCCAAGCCGCGCCGCGCACGGCCCTGGTCGAAGGCGGTCGGATTGTCCCTAATCCACTTCAGATCAAACATTTAGCCCTGGCATTCCCTGCATCCCGAATCGGCCGCCGAGTCTAGCAGGGCCGGGCGGCTCATGCAGCAACGACCCCGCGGCACCCGGCCGCACGCCGTCATGGCTTTGGATTGACGGATGTCATCCCGGCGTCACCGCCGCGGGCTTAAGCTTTCCCTATGAACTCACCGGTCCATGCCACGCCCCGCGTCCGCCAGCCCGAAGCGACCGCCGCCCTGCTGGACGAGGTCCTGGCGCTGCGAGCCGAAGTCGTCGCCGGCGCCGAGCCCTGGATGCAGCGCTTCGGCCGGGACGCCGACGCGCCCCAGCCCGCTCTGGCCAACCTCGCCCATTACCTCGCCTTCCGGCGCCATGACCGGCGGCGCCTGCAGCGGCAGTTGATGTGGCGTGGCATCTCCTCGCTGGGCCGGCTGGAGAGCCGGGTGCTGCCGACCCTGGACGCCGTGATCGTGGCGCTGGCCGCCATGGCCGGGCGCCCCTGCCCGATCGTCCCGCCCGAGGAGCACGACTTCTTCGACGGCGAAACCCGGCTGCGCGATGCGACCGACACGCTGTTCGGCCCGCCGCCCGCCGGGCGCCGCGAGCGGATCATGGTCACCCTGCCCTCGACCGCGGCGGGCGATCCCGATTTCATCCTGGACCTGGCGAAGCGCGGCATGGACGTCGCCCGTATCAACTGCGCCCATGACGATCCCGAAGCCTGGCGCGCCATGACGGCGCATATCCGCAAGGCCGGCGAGACCATCGGCCGGCGGATCGCCATCCTGATGGACATCGCCGGGCCGAAGATCCGGACCGAGGCCGTCCTCGCGCTGGACAAGAAGGCGAAGCTCGCCGCCGGGGATGCGCTCCGGCTGGTCGCCGGCGGGGCGCCGCGGGTCACCGCGGAGGTGCCCTCCGCGGCCGCCGTCTCGCTGCCGGAACTGGTGGCTCTCGGTCGGCGACCGCTTCCGCTATGACGACGGCAAGCTGGAAGGCGCGGTCGAAAGCCTCGGCGACGGCGAGGCCGTCATCCGCATCACCCTCGCCAAGTCGAGTGGGGTCAAGCTGAAGCCCGAGAAGGGCATCAACCTGCCGGACACCGCGCTGGGGCTCTCGCCGCTGACGGCCAAGGACCACGACGATCTCGCGACCGTGGCGGAATGCGCCGACATGATCGGCTATTCCTTCGTCAGCCAGCCGGAGGATATCGACCTGCTCGAGGGCTTCCTGGTCGAGCATTGCGCCGACCGCCCGGCCGATTTCCCGCTGGGCCTGGTGGCCAAGATCGAGCGGCCGGAAGCGGTGAAGAACCTGCCCGACCTGATCGCCCGCGCCCATGGAATCCAAGAGGGCTCGCATCGCCCCTTCGGTATCATGATCGCGCGCGGCGACCTCGCCGCCGAAATCGGCTTCGAACGGCTGGCGGAGATGCAGGAAGAGATCCTCTGGATCTGCGAGGCCGCGGCCGTGCCCGCGATCTGGGCGACCCAGGTGCTGGAAGACCTGGTGAAGACCGGCATCCCGTCACGCGGCGAGATGACCGATGCGGCGATGGCCGCCCGCGCCGAATGCGTGATGCTGAACAAGGGTGCCGCCATCGGCACCGCCGTCGAGCTGCTCGACGGCCTGCTCCGGCGCATGGACACCCATGTATTCAAGAAGACGCCCACCCTGCGGGCGCTGAAGAGCTGGTAGCGCGGACGGCGCGCCGGACCGAAATCCGACGCGCCGTTCCGGTTGCCTAGGCTGCGCGGACGGTGCGCAGGAACTCCTCGACCTGGGCCTTCAGCATCTCGCCGTTGCGCGAGAGCTCGCCGGCCGACTGCAGCACTTCACCCGCCGCGCTGCCGGTCTGCTGGGCCGCATGGGTTACGCCGCCGATGTTGGACGAGACTTCCTGCGTGCCCTGCGCCGCCTGCTGGACGTTGCGGGAAATCTCCTGGGTGGCGGCACCCTGCTCCTCCACCGCCGAGGCGATGGTGGTGGAGATCTCGCTCACCCGGCCGATGGTCTTGGTGATGCTTTCGATCGCATCCGCGGAGCTGGCGGTCGCGTCCTGGATGGCGCGGACCTGGGCGGCGATCTCCTCGGTGGCCTTGGCCGTCTGGGTGGCCAGGGTCTTCACTTCGGAAGCGACCACCGCGAAGCCCTTGCCCGCCTCGCCGGCGCGCGCGGCTTCGATCGTGGCGTTCAAGGCCAGCAGGTTGGTCTGGCCGGCGATGTCGTTGATCAGGCGCACCACCTCGCCGATCTTCTGCGCGGCGTCGGACAGGCCCTTCACCTTGCTGTTGGTGTCGTTGGCCTGGTGCACGGCCTCGCCGACGATCCGCGTCGACTCGCTCACCTGGCTGGTGATCTCGCCAATCGAGGCCGAAAGCTCCTCGGTCGCCGAAGCCACGGTCTGGACGTTCTGCGTGGTCTGCTCCGAGGCCGCCGCCACCGCCGTGGACTGGCGCGAAGTGTCGTCCGCGGTCGAGGACATCGACTTCGCAGTCGCCTGCATCTCGGTCGCCGCCGCGGTCACGCCGTTGACCACGCTGCCGACCGAGCTCTCGAAGCGGTCGGCAAGATCGAGCATGGCCTGACGGCGCTCGGCCTCGCTGCGGGCCTTGGCCGATTCCTGCTCGCTGCGCAGGCGCTCGGTCTCGATCATGTTGTCCTTGAAGAACTGCACCGCCTCGGCCATGGCGCCCACTTCGTCCTTGCGGCCGCGGGCCGGAATCTCGACCCCGGTATCACCCTTGGCCAGGGTATTCATGGCGGCGGTCATCTGCGCGGTCGGGCGGGCGATGCCGCGGGTCAGCACGAAGCCGATCACGACCGAGATCAGAATCGAGGCCACCGCTCCGCCGATCGTCACCAGGAAGGTGGTGGAGATCGCTTCCTCCTGGGCCTGGCTGCGGGTGCCGAGCAGATCGCGCTCCGCCTTATCCATCTCGGCGACCTTGGCGCGGAGGCCGTCCATCGACGTCTTGCCGGCGCCGCTGGCTTCCAGCTTGTGCGCCTCTTCCACGGTCTCCGGTTTGCCCATCAGGGCGATTTCCTTTTCCGCGATGTCGGTCTGCCAGGTCTTGGCGAAGGCCGCGATCTCCTGGAGACGGCCCTGCTGGGTCGCGTTGTCGGCGGTCAGTTCGCGCACCTGGGCGAACGCCTTGTCGAAGGCCAGCTTGCCGTTCTTGTACGGGTCGAGGAAGGCCTCATCTCCGGAGACCAGATAGCCGCGCAGGCCGGTCTCCTGGTTCACCATGGCGCCGACGATGCCGTTGAGGCCCTCAAGCACCTGATAGGTATGCGTCGTCCAGCCGCTGCTCTTCTTCACGAAGGCAACCTCGTTATAGATGATCGCGCTGACCGCCGCGGAAAGGACGACCAGTGCAGCAAAGCTCGCGGCCAGTTTGCGGCCGATCTTGAGATTGGTGAAAAATGACATCATGGCCTCAATGGGGGATGTTGATCTGCTCGATTCCGTTTCGCCCCACAGCGCGCCTTGCACGCCGGGTTGCGAAGAGGCGTGACGCTAGCCGCCGGTTATTAAGAAGCGGTTGAAAAGCGCACTTTGCATGCATGGATGAGCCTGGTGCATGGCTCATATCGTGGAGCGATCCATAACACCCCGGCGGCATGGGATTTGCCATTTGTGGGAGAGGCTTGGGGAGACGCACGGAAGCTTGCGCGCAGCGCTTTATAGGCGCTGCCGCGCGTAGCCACGGATTTGCAGGGATCGATTCGGGCCGCGCGAACGGAATCTGCGGCGCTCGGTCGCAGGGCTACGACGCGGGCGTGACCTCGGTGCCGCCCTCGCCGGCCGCGGCGGCGGCCTCCTCTTCGGCGCGTTTCTTCTCGACGCCCTTGGCCAGCCAGATCGATATCTCGTAGAGGCCGATCATCGGCACCGCGAGCGAGATCATGCTGATCGCGTCGGGCGGGGTGAAGATCGCCGCCACCACGGTCACGATGATGATCGCGTAGCGCCGCTTGTCGCGCAGGCCCTGCGACGAGACGATGCCGACCTTGGCCAGCAGGGTGAGGATCACCGGCAGCTCGAAGCAGAGACCGAAGGCGAAGACCAGCTTCATGACGAGATCGATGTACTCGCCGATCTTCGGCATGAGTTCGATGTTGGCGTATTGCTGGTAGCCGACGAAGAAGTGCAGCGCCATCGGCAGCAGGACGAAATAGAGGAAGGTGGCGCCGACCGCGAACATGATCGGGGTCGCGATCAGGAACGGCACCAGCGCCAGGCGCTCGTTCTTGTAGAGGCCGGGCGCCAGGAACTTGTAGATCTGCGCCGCGATCAGCGGGAAGGTGATGCAGAGCGCCGCGAAGGCGCCGATTTTCACCTGGGTGAAGAAGGGCTCGATCAGGCTGGTATAGATGACCGGACAGGGCTTGCCCTGGGCGAGACAGGCCCGCTCCAGCGGCGCGGTTATGATGTCGAGCACCGGCTTCCAGAAATAGAAGCAGACCACGAAGGCGATCACGAAGCCGACCACGGAATAGAGCAGCCGGGTGCGGAGCTCCGTCAGGTGCTCCATCAGCGGCATCTTCACATCGTCTTCGGCGCCGGACACGGGTCAGGTCTTCTCTTTGGTCAACGTATCGGGAGTCAGGGCTTCGGGTGCCGGCGTCACATCCGGATCGGAGCTCGCCGGCGTGACCGTCGGCGGCGCGACCGGCTGGGCTGCGGCGATCTCCACCGCGTCATCCTCGCCGGATTCGATCGCCGGTTTTTCCGCAGGCGTGATCTCGGTGCGCGCCACCTCCGTCCGAGAGGGCCCGGTCGGATCGACTTCGCTCAGCGCCGTCTTCACCTCGCCGGTCGGGTCGACCGCCTTCTCGATCGCGTTCTTGATCTGGTTCTTGTTGAGCGACTGGACTTCCTGGAGCTTCTTGCGCGCCTCATCGAGATCCGCTTCGCGGATGATCTCGTTGACGCCGCTCTGGAACTCGCCCGCCAGCTTGCGGGCGTTCTTCATCAGCATGCTCATGGTGCGGAGCGCGTTGGGCAGTTCCTTCGGCCCAAGCACGACCAGCGCCACGACGGCGATGATCCCCATTTCGCCCCAGCTGAGGTCGAACATACGCGCTCACGTCCCCTAATCAGACGGCTCCGGCGGTCGCCCCCGGAGCAAGGATCAGGGTCAGCCCCGTTCGATCGTCTCGGTCGGCTTCCGGTCGGCGGAAGCCGTCGGAGGCACGTCGTCCTTGTCGTTCTTCAGGCCCTTCTTGAAGGCGTTAATGCCCTGCGCGAAGTCGCCCATGATGTTGGAAATCTTGCCGCGCCCGCCGAACAGCACCAGCACGACGGCCAGCACGATCAGAAGATGCCAGATACTAAAGCTGCCCATAACGGCGCCTCTCCCTCGAACCAAAAAGTCGGGCGGACTATGGCAAAATCGCCCCCGCCCTGCAATGAATCCCTGGGGCCGAAAGACCGCGGGATTTTCTTATGTTACGCCATACTTAGGCGTTCGGACGCGGTTCCGCCAGTCTCCCGCCGCCCGCTTTTAGCCGGGGCCGAAGACGAAGGCCTGGGCGGGGTCCAGCGAAAGCCCGACTTTGGCCCCGACCTCCGGAGCGAAGGCGCCCGTGGTCCGCACCTGGAGATCCAGCGCCTGGCCGCCTTGCGGGGTCGCCAGGACCCGCAACAGGCGCGCCACACCGATGAATCGCGCCTCGGTCACCGTCGCCGGCAGGACCGCCCGTCTCCCGTTCATCGGACCGCAGTCCAGGCATTCCGGGCGGAACAACACCTTGACGAGGCTGCCCGCGGCCCAGCCGGGGGCTGGGATCGGGCCCAGCGGCGTGGCCACCTCCCCAGTCTGAACGACGCCTTCCAACTCGTTGATATTGGAAAAGAACTTGGCGGCGAACTCGCTGTTCGGCCGGGCATAGACCTCGGCCGGCGGTCCGGACTGGATGAGCCGCCCTGCCTGCATCAGGTAGATCCGGTCGGCCATGAACATGGCTTCCTCCGGATCGTGGGTGACCAGAAGCGTCGCCGCCCCGCTCCGCTTGAGAACCCGCAGGGTGTCGTCGCGGATCTGCTCCCGCAGTCGCGCGTCGAGGCCGGAGAAAGGCTCGTCCAGCAGCATGACCGAGGGCTGCGGCGCCAACGCCCGGGCCAGCGCCACGCGCTGCTGCTGGCCGCCGGACAACGCATGCGGATAGGCGTCGAGGTAAGCGCCCATGCCGACCTGGTTCAGCGCTTCCTGGACCCTCCGGCTGCGCGCATCGTCGGCGAGACCAGAGAGGCCGAAGGCGACGTTGCGCGCCACCGTCAGGTGGGGGAACAGCGCGAAGTCCTGGAACACCAGGCCGACGTTGCGCCGCTCGGGCGGCTCGCTGATCCGGCTCTCGCCCTCGGCAATCATCTCGCCGCGCAGCTTGATGCGGCCCTTCTGCAGCGGCTCCAATCCCGCCGCGAGGCGCAGCACGGTCGACTTGCCACAGCCCGAAGGCCCCAGCAGGCAGACGATCTCGCCCGCGCCGACGCCGAGGCTGAAGCCGGAGACGACTTCGGTCACGCCGTCGTAGGAATGGCCGACGCCTTCCAGGCCGAGGATGATGTCACTCAAGGCACGATTCCCTCGACCGGACCGCCGGTGCCCGGCCGGGAGCGGCCGATCGCGCGCGACAGCAGGATCACCGGCAGGACGCCGACCAGGACGATCGCCAGAGCCGGCCCCGCGGCTTCCGCCAGCCGCTCATCGGAGGCGAGGTTGTAGGTCACCACCGCGAGCGTGTCGAAATTGAACGGCCGCAGCACCAGGGTCGCCGGCAGTTCCTTCAGCACGTCGACGAAGACCAGGATGCCGGCGGTGAGCAAGCTGCCACGCATGATCGGCAGATGCACGTTCCAGAGCGTGCTGCCGGGGCCGCGCCCGAGGCTGCGCGCCGCATGGTCCATGCTGCGGGTGATCTTGCCGAGGCTGGCCTCGACCGCATTCAGGCTGCCGGTCAGGAAGCGCACCAGATAGGCGAAGGTGACCGCGACCAGGGTGCCGCTGAGGATCAGGCCCGGCGATACCCCGACCGTCGCCTTGGCCCAGCGGTTGATCTCATGGTCGAGCGCCGCGAAGGGCAGCAGCACGCCGATCGCCAGCACCGTGCCGGGAATAGCCCATGCCGGCGATGCGCACCGCAAGACTGGTCGCCGGCGTCGCATGCAGGCGCAGCGCATAGGCGAGGAAGACCGCGACCCCAACGCCGAGCGCCGCGGCAATGCCGGCCATGACGAAGCTGTTGCGGATCAGCAGCAGGAAGGACGAACGCCACCAGAATTCCGGATGGTTCAGCGCCCAGCCGAGCAGCACCGCCGCCGGCGCCACGAAGCCGAGCAGCAGCGGCAGCGAACAG
>JAYSFH010000053.1:0-8144 GCA_041913405.1 Dongia sp.
CCGCTCGGGCGCGGCGAGATCGGCGCCGAGGTCGAAGAGATCGTTCTGGATGCGAGAGAGCATCTGATCGAGCTCATCTTGCGTATGGAGTCTTGCAATGCCGACCACGGCATTGGCCTCATCGACCGTGCCGTAAGCGGCGACGCGCGGGTCGTGCTTGGGCACGCGTTTGCCGGTGCCGAGCGAGGTCGTGCCTTTGTCGCCGCCCTTGGTGTAGATGCGGGTGAGCGTGACCATGCGGCGGTCAGCGGGTCAGCAGGCCGAGCACGAAGCAGCCGATCGCGAGACCCTGGAAGATCACGCGGAAGCGCATCAGCTTGTTGCCGAATTTCTCGTTGAAGGCGCCGCCCTTGCCCATGCCGACCACGCCGGTCAGCAGGGTACCGAGGGTAGCGAGTGCGAAAAGCCCGCCAAGGGCGAAGAAGAATATGCTCATGGGCCGGCACTATAGCGGCCCCGATCTTCGCCCGCTAGATTGCTCGCCCAATCACGAACAGCGGGGCGACAGGGATGCGCAGACTCCGACTGCCGATGGGCGACGAGATTCCGGTGCTGGGCCAGGGCACCTGGCGCATGGGCGAGCAGGCCTCGAAGCGCGGCGACGAGGTGAAGGCGCTGCAGCTCGGCCTCGAGCTCGGCATGACTCTCATCGACACCGCGGAGATGTATGCCGACGGCAAGTCGGAGGAAGTGGTTGCCGAGGCCATTGCCGGCAAGCGCGACCAGGTCTTCCTGGTGACCAAGGTGCTGCCCTCGAATGCCGCGCGGAAGGCGGTGGTGCAGGCCGGCGAGCGTTCCCTGAAGCGGCTGAAGACCGACCGCATCGACCTCTACCTGCTGCATTGGCGCGGCGGCGTGCCGCTGGCCGAGACCCTGGCGGGGTTCATGGACCTCCAGCAGGCGGGCAAGATCCGGAGCTTCGGGGTCAGCAATTTCGACGTCAACGACATGAAGGAATGGCTGGAACTGACCGCCGGGATCGCAGGCGGCGCCAAGGCGACGCAGACCAACCAGGTGCTCTACAACGTCGGCACCAGGGGCATCGATTTCGACCTGCTGCCGTTCCAGGCCAAGGCGGGCATCCCGGTCATGGCCTATTCGCCGCTGGCCCAGGGGCGGCTGCCGAAATCGGCGGCGCTCAAAGGGGTGGCAGCGCGGCACCATGTGACGGTCGGGCAGGTGATGCTGGCCTGGTGCCTCCGCCACAAAACCGTCTTCGCGGTGCCGAAGACCAGCCGCCTGGAGGGCGTGCGGGAGAATGCCGCAGCCGGCGATCTCAAGTTAACGGAGCAGGATCTGGCGGAAATCGACCGCGACTTTCCGCCGCCGTCCCGGGCGAAGCCATTGGAAATGCTGTAATCACAGCCCAGCTTCACCGGCGGATGTTACCGGCTGTTACGATTTCGTCAGCTGGCTGAGCCACTGATGACCGGCGGAACGGACTATATTGTCGCCCGGCGCAGGGCGATTCGGGCCGTTGCCGCCCAGGATCAATTTTGAGTCAGACGGCCGAGATGTTGTATTTATCAACCGGGGCTTTTGGTGTGGATGCCAAGGGGGTTGCGGTCGTGACGGCAGGGTGCTGTCGGTGCATCGGATTCCGTAAGGAGCGTCATTGACATGACGGCTCTGGTTACCGGCGCATCGGGATTCGTCGGCTCCGCGGTGGTGCGCGCCTTGCTGGAGCGGGGCGAGACCGTGCGGGCCTTCGCCCGTCCTTCGAGCGACCGCCGCAATTTCGAGAACATCAAGGTCGATATCGAGGTCGGCGATCTGCGCGACCGCGCCTCGCTCGACCGGGCGATGAAAGGCTGCGACACGGTGTTCCATGTTGCCGCCGACTACCGGCTCTGGGTGCCGCAGCCCGACGAGATGTTCAGCGCCAATGTCGACGGCACGCGCAACGTGATGGAGGCGGCCGGCAATGCCGGCGTGAAGCGCATCGTCTATACCAGCAGCGTCGCGACCCTTGGCCTGCCGCAGAGCGACGATGCGCCGGCCAACGAGCAGACGCCGGTCCGGGAAGGCGACATCATCAGCCCCTACAAGCAGTCGAAATACGCCGCCGAAGCCCTGGTCAAGAAGATGGTGGCGGAGCAGGGCCTGCCGGCGGTCATCGTCCATCCCTCGACGCCGATCGGCCCCCGCGACGTGAAGCCGACGCCGACCGGCAAGATCGTGGTCGAAGCCGCCAAGGGCCGCATGCCGGCCTTCGTCGATACCGGGCTGAACGTGGTGCATGTGGACGACGTCGCCGCCGGCCATCTGCTTGCGATGGAGCGGGGCGCCATCGGCGGGCACTACATCCTCGGCGCCGAGAACCTGACCCTGGCCGAGATCCTGGCCGCGGTCGCCGAGATCGTGCACCGCCCGGCACCGAAATGGCGGCTGCCGCATGACGTGGTGATGCCGATCGCCTTCCTGGCTGAGCTCTGGGCGCGCCTGACCGGCGGCGAGCCCTTCGTGACGCGGGATGGCGTGCGGCTGGCGCGCAAGCACATGTTCTTCTCCAGCGATCATGCGATCAAGGACCTGGGCTACCAGCCGCGCCCGGCGAAGGTCGCGATTGCCGACGCCGTCACCTGGTTCAACCAGCACGGCTACATCTGAGTTCGGGGCCAAGGAAAACCGCATTGCGTCTTCGCGTCATCATCGGCGCCGCGCTCGGCATTGCGGCCTGCGTCTTCGTCTTCACGCGCCACGACTGGAATGAGATCTGGCAGGCGGTTGCGCTGCTCGGCTGGGGGCTCGCCGCCATTGTCCTGTGGCGCTTCGTCTCGATCATCGTCGCCGGCGCGTCATGGCGCCTGCTCTACGCCCCCGGCGCGCGGCCGGATTTCGGGTTCACCGTCATCGCCCGCTGGATCAGCGAGAGCGTCAACGGCCTGCTCCCCGTGGCGCAGGTCGGCGGCGAGCTGGCGCGCGCGCGGCTGGCTTTTCACAGCCTGAAGCGCGCGGGAAAGCCGTCGAGCGGGCTGGATTCGGCGGCGACGGTGATCGTCGACATGACCTTGGCCCTGGTGGCGCAGGCGGCGTTTGCCTTGCCCGGCCTCTGGCATCTCTGGCAGTTGAACGAGGGCGCGATCGCCCGGGTCATCGGCGGCGTCGCGGTCTCGATCCTGCCGCTGGTGCTGCTGATCGGCGCCCAGCACCAGGGCGCCATCAAGGGCGGCACCGCCTTGGCCGCCCGCTTCGGCCTCGGGCACCTGGTCGCCGACGAAGCCCAGGACCATCCGCTCTGGACCCGGCTGGCGGCACTCTATCGCCGGCTGCCACTGGCGGCGGCGGTCACCGCCGGGCATGTGGTCGCCTGGAGTTGCCGCGCCGGCGAAACCTACATCGCGCTCAACCTGATGGGCCAGGACATCGGCTTGCTCGACGCGATCATGATCGAAGGGCTGCTCAGCGCCGCGCGCACCGCGGGCTTCCTGCTGCCGGCCGGCCTCGGCATCCAGGAAGGCGCCTTGCTGCTGCTCTGCGGCTGGGCCGGCATCCCGGGCCCGGTCGCACTGGCGCTGGCGCTGGTGAAGCGCGCGCGCGAGCTGGCCGTCTGCCTGCCCGGACTGGTCACCTGGGCGGTGCTGGAGCGCCCGACGAAGCGCCGGCACCACGTGCGGTAAGCGTATTCCTGCGCGGAAGCAGCGAGCAAGCGGACGCTTCCGCTAACTCAGCGCCCGAAGGTCAAGAGGTCCGCGCCAGTCGCTTCAGCGTCTTCCACTCGTTCATCAGCGAGCGGGCGGACTTGCGCACGCTGGGCTGGGCGAGAGCCCGGGCGGCCTTGTCGATGCGGCCGCGCTTGGTGTGGCCGATCGCATCGCCGATCGCCACCGGAAGATTGAGGAACACGCTGCTGTCGCGGTAGCAGACCGACATGCATTTGGTGCAGCCGTCGCGCACGAACTCGACATGCTGGAACTCCTCGATCGTGCCCATCGGCTCGTGCCAGAAGTCGCAGCGGTAGATGTTGAAGTTCACGTCGAGGGCGAAATACTTGTAGCCGCCGTAGCACTCGAACTGCTGCTTCTCCCGTTTCAGGAAACGCACCATCTCCGAAAGCGATTCCGCCGGATTGAGGATCCCGAATTTCTCCTTCTTCGAGCGCAGGATCTCCAGCACGTCGGCCAGCTCCAGGTCGGAGAAGTCGATCAGCGAGGAGGAGGAGAACACCAGCGAGCCCGAATTGAGCTCCTTCTTCGGATAGGTGAAGGTCACGGTCGAGAAGCCGAGTTCCTCCAGCGAGGCGAACAGGCTCTCGAAGTCGTCGCCGATCAGCCGGTTGATGGTGCAGGAGGCGACGGTCTTGATGCCGAGCGCGTGCAGCAGGGCGTTGCCTTCCTTGATTTTGCCGAACACGCCGGGCAGGCCGCGATTCTCCTCGTGCTTGCCGGCTTCCGGGGAATCGATCGAGATGAACAGTGTCTTCAGCCCGGCTTCGGCGAGGTCGCGCATGTTCTTCTCGGTCAGCGCCGAACCGTTGGTCACCATCGCCGGACGCATGCCGCGGAAGGCGACAGCGGCGATCATCTCGCACATCCCGGGGTGCAGCATCGGCTCGCCGCCGGAGAAGGTGATGTAGCGGACGCCGCGTGCGTGCAGGATGTCGAGCGCGCGCTTTAGGCGCTCGGGGTCCAGCCACTTCTTCTCGGTGACGAAATCCTTGTCCTTGGCGTAGTTGCAGAAGTCGCAGGTCGCGTTGCAGACGTTGGTGACCGCGATGTTGCAGCAGCTCGGGCCGCCGATCGGTAGCAACCGAAGAACATCAACTGCTTGCCCAACGGCGCGCATGATCGACATGACGGACCTTTCCATTCAACGCCGCCTCATGCCAGGCGGCCAACAAATCCCGTTCCAAGACTTCGCCCCAGTCCGGCCATTCCCGCTCGATCCATGCGCGGGCATTGCGGCCGATCGCCCGGCGGCTGGTCTCATCCACGACCAAAGGCGTGATTGCCTTCGCCCAGCTCGCGGCATCCATCTCGTCGAGGACGATGCCGTCTTCACCGGAACTGGTGACGAACTGGCCGCCGCCATGATCGGCGGCCACCACGACCGGCAGGCCGCTGGCTTTCGCTTCCAGGACGACGTTGGGCGAAACCTCGGTCGTGGAGGGGAAGACGAATACATCGGCGCTCGCATAAATCCAGGCCAATTCGCTCTGCGGCAGGTTCCCGGGCAGGGTCGCCCGCGCGCCGAGCAGCGCCGCGATCGAAGCCCTCTCATGCCCCTCTCCGGCAGCCAGCGCATGGACATTAAGTCCCTGGTCGAGCAATCGTTTCGTTGCTTCTGCCATGAGCGGCGCGCCCTTGCTGGCATCGACCCGGCCGGCGAAGACCAGCACCACGCGATCGGCCGGTATGCCGAATTGTTCGAGCAGCCGTGCGCGGTCGCGGTGCGCCGGATTGAACCGGGCGCGGTTGATTCCCCGCCTGAATAACCGGACACTCGATGCGGATTTGGCCCCCTTTGACTTCAGGAGCCGGTCGCGATCCTCGGGCTTGGAGAGCAGGATGCGGTCGCAGAGCGCCAGGCGGCGGTCGATGCCGCGCTGCTGGCCGCGGGCGACACGCTCGGGCAGGCGCCAGATCTTCACGAACAGCCAGCTGCCGATCACCGGCCCGAACATGCGGCGGATGATGCCGCCGGCATAGATCAGCGTGAAGCGAGGCACGTCGGTCTGCACCGAGGCGGAGAGGCCGCAGCCGGTCTTCCGGGCAAACGCGATCGCGGTCTTGCCGAAGCTGAAGAAGTCGGTGGCATGCACCACGTCGGAACCCTTGAGCGCCGCGTAGATGCCGGGATGAAACGGCGCGAGATCGGTGTGGCCGGCGCCCTGCTCGAGGAACATCAGGGCGCGGGTGCCGAGCGTCGGGCGATGGGTGTGAAACCGCACATTGGGCGCGGTTGCATCCGTAGTGCGCTTCGGTCCGAGGAAGTGGAGGTCGAGCTCGACCAGGTCGGGCCGCTGGGCGGCCACTTCGGCGATCCGTTCCCAGCTCTTCACATGGCCGCCGGCGGCGGGCCCGCGTTCGAGGGTCACGAGCACCGCGACTTTCAGCGGCTGGTTGGCGGATCGGTCAGGCATGGCGAGAGATACTGGTCCCCTGGGCGGCCGGAACCTAGCAGAACTCCGCGGCAGGTCCAATTGACGGCCGTCACGTTCCGGCCCGCCGTTAATCCTTCTTGTCGAACGGATTCTCGCCCTTGCGCAGCGTGAGCCGGAGCGGGACGCCCTCGAGGTCGAAGGTCTCGCGGATGCCGTTCATGAGATAGCGGTGATAGGCGTCCGGCAGTTCCTCGCCCTTCTGGGCGAACAGCGCGAAGGTCGGCGGCCGGGTCTTAATCTGCGTCATGTAGCGGATCTTGATCCGCTTGCCGGAAACCAGCGGCGGCGGATGCGATTGGGTGGTGCCCTCGAGCCAGCGGTTCAACCGCGCCGTCGGGATGCGCTTGTTCCAGAGCGCATAGATGTCCAGCACCGCCTGCATCAGCCGGTCGAGATTCTTGCCGGTCATCGCCGAGATCGTCACCACCGGCACGCCCTTGACCTGCGGCAGCGAATAGTCGATGCGGTCGCGGAGCTTCTTCATCGCCTCGGTCTTGTTCTCGACCGCGTCCCATTTGTTGGCGGCGATCACCAGCGCCCGGCCTTCATCGACGATGTGGCGGGCGATGGTGAGGTCCTGCTTCTCCAGCATGTCGTTGGCGTCCAGCACCAGCACGGCGACATGGGCATAGGTGAGGGCGCGGTCGGTATCGGCGCTGGACAGGCGCTCGACCTTGTCCACCACCTTGGAACGGCGCCGGAGGCCTGCGGTATCGATGAGGCGGATCGGCGTGCCCTTCCAGCTCCAGTCGATGGCGATCGAGTCCCGGGTGATGCCGGCTTCCGGCCCGGTCAGCAGCCGCTCGCGGCCGAGCAGGCTGTTCACCAGCGTGGACTTGCCGACATTGGGCCGGCCGATGATCGCCATCTGCAAATGCTTCGGCGCCTCGGCCTCGTCGTCCGGCATGGCATCGAGCTCGGCATCGCCGAGCTCTTCGTCGGTCGGAACCGCGCCGGCCTTCTTGGCGATCGGCTGCAGCGCGTCGTAGAGCAGCGACATGCCCTGGCCGTGCTCAGCCGAGATCGGGATCGGGTCGCCGAGGCCCAGGCGATAGGCCTCGCTGGCATTGACCTCGCTCTGCTTGGTCTCGCTCTTGTTGGCGACCAGCACGATCGGCGTCTTGCTCTTGCGCAGGCGCCGGGCGAAATGCTCGTCGAGCGGCGTGACACCGGCGCGGCCGTCGATCACCAGCAGCGCGACATCGGCTTCCTTGACCGCGGCTTCCGTCTGCTCGCGCATCCGGGATTCCAGGCTGTCGTCGAACGTGTCCTCGAGACCGGCGGTGTCGATCACCGCGAAGTCGAGATCGCCGAGATGGCCCTCGCCGATCCGGCGGTCGCGGGTGACGCCCGGCTGGTTGTCGACGATGGCGAGCTTCTTGCCGACCAGACGGTTGAACAAGGTGGACTTGCCCACATTGGGGCGGCCGATGATGGCGACGGTGAAGGGCATGTTCCGGTTTTCGGTTAGAGACGGGGGCCGGGCGGCTGCGGATCGGCCGCGACGGCGCGCTCGATGTTGTAGCGCGGCCGGCGGCGGCTCTCGTGCAGCGTGCGCCAGACATATTCGCCGATCACGCCGAGCATGATCATCTGCGTGCCGGCGAGCAGCAAGGTCACCACCATCAGCGAGGACCAGCCTTCGACCGGCGTGCTGACCAGGAAATAGCCGACGGCGACATAGAGCGCATAGAGGAAGCCGAGGAACGCGACCAGGAAGCCGAAGATGCTGATCAGGCGCAGCGGCAGATGGCTGAAGGAGATGATGGAGTCGATCACCAGGCGAATCTTCCTGGTGAAGCTCCAGCTCGAGCGGCCGTGCAGCCGGGCCTGCTTGTCATATTGGATCTGGCCCTGGCGGAAGCCGAGCCAGAGGATCAGCGCCAGCACGCTGAAGTTGGATTCCTGACAGCGGGTCAGGGCATCCATCACCTTGCGGTCGAGCAGGAAGAAGTCGGCGCCTTGCGGCGGCAGCGTCTCGTTGGGTACGAGGCGTGCGAGCAGCTTGTAATAGACCCGGGAGAGAAAGCGGCCCCAGGGA
>JAYSFH010000053.1:8154-12520 GCA_041913405.1 Dongia sp.
TCGGAGGCCATGACCACCGCGGCTTCGCCCTGGGCGTGCTCGTTCCCGCAGGACGAGGCGACATGCGAGCCGCTGTTGCGCGCCAGGCGCACGACCTTCACGTTCGGGTGCTTGGCGGCGAGCGCCGCCGCGACCTCGAAGGTCTGGTCCGGCGAATGGTCGTCGACCACGATCACTTCCCAGCCGATCCCGGCACCGCCCAGCGCCTTGGCCAGGCGCTCGTGCAGGATCGGCAGGTTCTGGGCCTCGCGGTAGCAGGGCAGGACGATGCTCAGCACGGGGCTGCGCTGGCTCGCCTGGGCTCCGGCTTCCGGCTGGGCGTGGGGCGCAGACGATTCCAAAAGGCTCTCCAAGGGATGGAACGGCCAAACTACCCAGACCGCCCCGGTTTATCAACCGAGCGCGGCCAGCTCGGTCAGCGTGTGCCAGCGCAGGCCCTGGCCCTGCACGGCGTCGGCGAGGGCGGTCAGGAAATCGGCGGACCCGGGACCGGCCCAGCGCAGGGCCTTGGCCGATTCGGCGGTCAGGCCGGGAATGTGGCTCTTCACCGACTGGTAGGTCCGGTCGTCGGGGATGTTGAGGGCATGGAGGAAGGGATGCACGTTGATGACCTTCAGCCCCGGCGAGAAGAAATCCTCGCGGTAGCGCTCGAACGACCAGGCGCCGCCGCGATGCCAGTGCACGTCGTCTTCCCAGAACACCGGGAAGCGCCGGATGCCGACCCAGTGCTCCAGCGGCTGCAGGCCGCGCTGCAGGTAGAGGCAGAGATTGCTGTCGATGCGGATTCCGGCGTTGAACAGCTTCAGCGCGATATGCGTGCCGTCGAGGAAGGCGTGGCTGCGCCAGAGCCGGGTGCCCGGCACCAGGCGGAAGGCATGCGCGATGACGGCATCGACATCGGCGCCGTGGCTGGAGCCCGGCAGGAAGTTTGGGTGGATGCCGAGCTCCGCCTGGCCGGCGGCGGCGGCGCGCTGCAGCGACGGGCTTTCATGGGTGAGAAAGACGGTCGGCCGAATCCCGCGCGACGCGGCGAAGCCGAGCAGCTGCTCGATCGCGTATTCGGAGGCCCAGTCGGTGTCGCTGGTCAGTGCGAAGACCGGCTCCTTGCGCCAGTCGGGAAGGGCGGTGGTCATGACGCGGCACTCCAGGTCCAGCGGTCGCGGCAATAGCCGACGGCGCCGAGCGATTCCTTGAAGAAGCAGACGCCGCGGTTGAGGCTGCCATCGGGCATGCTGCTGGGGCCGAGATCCAGCAGCGCGATGCCGTCCTCCGCCAGCCGGTCGAGGACCCAGGCGAAGAGGGCGAGGCTGGCGTTGAGCTCGGCGTCCTCCGAGGTCGCGCAGATGTAGAAGGCGTTCTCGATCGTTGCGGTCATCTTCATCAGGAAGAGGCCGGCGACCGGACGGCCCTCGAAGAATTGCAGCGCGATCCGGAATCGATCCGGCAGGCGCCGCAGCAGGTCGGCCAGCTCCTCCGCGCTGTGGGTCGGCGCCACGCCGTGCCGCGCGTAAGTCTCGTTGAAGGCGACCAGGAACGCTTCCAGCAGCTCGGCGCCGCCGAGACGGGTCTCGAAGCGCGGATCGTCGGCGGCGCGCAGCTTGTTGGTGTTGCGCCGGGCGCGGGAACGGAACAGCGCTTCATAGCGCGGCGCCGTGCCGTCGAGCGGGATCGCGTGGCAGAGCATGCGCGAAGCCAGCGCGAAGCCAGCCGCCTGCAGGCAAAAGCCGAGCGTGTCGCTGTCGTCGCGCCGATAGACCAGCGGCGGCGGCGTGAGCTCGATCGACGACCAGCCTTCCGCCCTGGCATGCGCCTGCAGGGCCTCGATCACCGCCATCACGTCGGGCGTCGGCAGGCGCGGCATCAGCACCGGCCCCCCGAACGAGGCGCCGAGCGGCGAGCGGAACGCGGTTCCGGCGAGACCGCCCGGCAGCAGGGCCAGCGGCTGGCCGCCCTTGGCGAGCAACAGGTGGCGGAACTGGAACCGGCCTTCCGGGTGATAGGCCAGGAACTCCGGTTCGTGGAACAGGCATGCGGCGGGCGACTGGGCGAGCAGCGTGCGCCAGGGCGCGAGCGCGGCGGCCTCTGCCGCATGCGCCTGCGGCAGAACGCGAACCCCGATGCCTTCCGGCTGATTCATCCAGCGATCTCTATTTGTCCCGGCTTGGCCCACCGCCTATCAGGCGCGCGGACACTTTACAAGCCCGGCTCCGGACGGCTATCCCCCTGGCAACGCGGGGCCTCGGATTGGCGGTGGAGAGTTTCATGACGGCATGGGTTGAACCGCTCTGGGTCAAGGACGTCCTGGCGACGCCGGGCGGCGAGGCCGCGGCGACGATCGCCGGCGACCGCATTCTCTCAGGCAGCGGCGAGGCGATCGGCTATATCGATTCCGGGGTGCTGCGTTTCGGCGTTCGTTCTGACGATCCCTCGATCCACTGGTATCAGAAGGTCGGCGGCGCCAATTTCCACGACCGCTCCAAGGTCGGCTATGCCATGACCACCTTGGATACGCCGGTCTATGCCGGCTACACCAAGCTGATCCGGCCGTCGCGCAGCGGCGCGCTGGTCGCCGATATCGGCGGCGGCGACGGACGCAATGCCATGCCCTGGCTGAACGAGACCGATGCGCGGATCGTCGTCGTCGATCCGATCTTCGACGGCCTCTTCCGCTTCCGCCAGCGGCTGGAAGCCGAGCACCCGCAATGGCTCGACCGCGTGCTGCTGATCGAGGGCGATGCGCGGCGCATCCCGCTCCGGAGCGGCGCCTTCGACGCGGTGCAAAGCATCGAGGCGCTGGCCTATCTCAACGAGGATTATGCCGCGGGCCTGAAGGACTGCAGGCGCATCATGGGCGATGCCGGCCATCTCCTGGTTTCCGACCGCGACTATGAAGGCGGGCTGATGCTGCAGCTCCTCTATTTCGACGGCGTTGCCGGGATGCTGAAACAGGCTGGCAACCGCGACATCTGGGACGGCAGCGCCGGCAACATGGTGCGCTCGCGCTGCTTCACCCGCGAGGAGCTGGTGGCGATGGCGGAGGAGTGCGGACTGCACGTGCTGGAGCAGCACGGCATCTCCTCGCTGTCGCTGATCCTCTCCTATTTGCGCGGCGCCGGAAAGCTGGGCGGCGCGGAAGACGAGCCGCATCTGCCCGACGTGCACAAGCTGCTGGCGCGGCTCGGCGACAACGGCCGGATGATGCGCAGCAACACCCTGGTCTGCCGGAAAGGCTAGTTAGACCACCCGCGCCGGCGTGCCCCAGGCCTTGGCGCCGGCGGGAATGTCGTCGTTCACCAGGGAGAGCGCGCCGATCACCGCCTTGTCGCCGATGGTGACGCCCATGGCGACCACGCTGTTCGGCCCGATATAGACGCCGTTGCCGATCCGGGTCGGCGCCTTGGCCATCGGCTTCTCGCCGAGGGACGTGCTCCATTCGACGGTGTTGTGGGTGTAGATCTGGACTCCCGCCGAGATCGAGCAGAAGTCGCCGATCTCGAGCTTTCCGCCGCTGCCGTCCAGGATGACGTTCGGCCCGATCCAGGTGTTCTTGCCGACGGTCACGTCGCCCAGGATCAGCACATTGTCGTAGCAGGTCGTGCCCTCGCCGAAGCCCATCTCCCGGGCATTCGCCTTGCGGTCGGTGACGAGGTCGCCCAGCGCAACGCGCCGGTTGAAATCCCGCCGCTTTTCCGCCTGAAGCCGCTGCTGCAGGGCACGGAGCTCGTCGATCATGCTGCCTCCCGGAGTCTTATTCGCCAGCCTAACACGCCGGCCTGCGGCGTGGCAGTTTGCCGCCCGTCGGGCGGTTTCCGGGATGCCGCTTGTCTGGCCGGGGGCGGGGGTGCTATGCGGTCCCCGGGGTCGAAACCGCCCATAGCCGGGACCGCGATAGATCGCTGACATGCCGCAAATCACTCTGCCCGTTGCCAAGCCGTTCTACGGCCCGGAGGAGGAGCAGGCGGTGGTGCGCGTGCTCCGGTCCGGGTGGGTGACCCAGGGACCGGAAGTCGCGGCCCTGGAGCGCGAGTTCGCCGACTATTGCGGCGCGCGCCATGCGGTCGCCGTCGCCAACTGCACCGTGGCCCTGCACCTCTCGCTGCACGCGGCTGGGATTGGCGAAGGCGACGAGGTCATCACCGTCAGCCATTCTTTCATCGCCGGGGCCAATGCGATCCGCATGGCGGGTGCGACTCCGGTCTTCGTCGATGTCACCCTCAACGACTTCAACATCGATCCGGCCAGGATCGAGGCCGCGATCACGCCGCGGACCAAGGCAATCCTGCCGGTGCACCAATTGGGTATGCCGGCGCAGATGGAGAAGATCCGCGCCGTCGCGGAGAAGCACAAGCTGATCCTGATCGAGGAT
>JAYSFH010000053.1:12530-12796 GCA_041913405.1 Dongia sp.
TGGAGCGGGCGTTCCGCAAGCGGAAGATCAACTTCAAGGTCGGCAAGCCGTTCGGGCTCGCGGCCTGCTTCTCCTTCCATCCGCGCAAATTGCTCGCGACCGGTGACGGCGGCATGATCACCACCGACGACGAGGATTTCGCCGCGCATCTCCGGCGCCTGCGCCAGCATGCGATGTCGCTTAACGACCGCCAGCGCCATCAATCGAACCAGGTGATGTTCGAATCCTACGACGAGGTCGGCTTCAACTACCGCATGACCGACATC
>JAYSFH010000054.1:0-9131 GCA_041913405.1 Dongia sp.
TATCGGGGGATGGCATGAGCGCGAAGCCTTACATCATCGTCGTCGGCAACGAGAAGGGCGGGTCGGGCAAGTCGACCGTCGCCATGCATCTGATCGTGGCGTTGCTGCTGGACGGGTATGACGTCGGGTCGATCGATCTCGATTCCCGGCAAGGGACGCTGACCCGCTATTTCGAGAACCGGCAGCACACGGCGGAAGGCCTGCCGAAGAAGCTGCCGCTGCCCGAGCATGTCGCGATTGCCCGCAGCAAAGCGACCTCCGTCACGGAAGCGACCGAGGAAGAGGCCGAGGCCCTGGACCTGGCGCTGAAGCAGCTCGGC
The DNA here is from genome assembly GCA_041913405.1 of Dongia sp. Taxonomy (GTDB): domain Bacteria; phylum Pseudomonadota; class Alphaproteobacteria; order Dongiales; family Dongiaceae; genus Dongia. The sequence continues at coordinate 321 of JAYSFH010000054.1, forward strand.
AAGATGGATTTCATCGTCATCGACACGCCGGGCAGCGACAGCACCCTGTCGCGCCGGGCGCATATCCTGGCCGATACGCTGATCACGCCCTTGAACGACAGCTTCCTCGACCTCGACGTGCTGGGGCGGGTGGACAAGACCGGCAAGCGCGTGACCCGGCCGAGCATCTATGCCGAGATGGTCTGGGACCAGCGGAAGCGCCGGGCAGCGGCCGGCGGGAAGCCGATCGACTGGGTGGTGTTGCGCAACCGCCTCACCACGCTCGACGCCCGCAACAAGCGGGAAATTGCCCGGCTGCTGGGTGAGCTCTCCAAGCGGATCGGCTTCCGGATCGTCCCCGGCTTCACCGAGCGGGTGATCTTCCGCGAGCTTTTCCCGCGTGGGCTGACCCTGCTGGACCTGACCAAGGTCGAGAGCGGGATCGAGCTGGCCATGTCGCATGTCGCCGCACGCCAGGAAATTCGCGAGCTTGTCACGGCCCTGAAACTGCCGGGAACCCGTAAGGCGAAGCGGAGTTGATGACGGCACGGGATTGTGGCACCAATCCCCTGCGTCTCCCCCAAGCTTCGAGGACCAATCCATCATGCGAAAGCCTGTGCGCAAGGCCATCTTCCCGGTCGGCGGTCTCGGCACGCGTTTCCTGCCCGCCACCAAGGCGATGCCGAAGGAAATGCTGCCCGTCGTGGACAAGCCGCTGATCCAATACGCGGTCGAAGAGGCCCGCGCGGCCGGGATCGAGGAATTGATCTTCGTCACCGGCCGCGGCAAGAGCGCGATCGAGGACCATTTCGACTATTCCTATGAGCTCCAGGACACGCTCAAGGCCCGCGGCAAGAAGGCCGACCTGAAGATCGTCGAGAGCCTGCTGCCCACCCCCGGCAACATCACCTATACCCGCCAGCAGGAGCCGCGCGGCCTCGGCCATGCGGTCTGGTGCGCGCGCCATCTGATCGGCGGCGAGCCCTTCGCCGTGCTGCTGGCCGACGACCTGGTCCAGGCCGAGGTGCCGTGTCTGAAGCAGATGGTCGAGGTCTACAACAAGCTCGGCGGCAACCTGGTCGCGGTCATGGACGTGCCGCGCGAGCACACCGACCGCTACGGAATCCTGAAGACCGGCGGCGAGAGCCGCGGCGTCGTGGAAGCGCTCGGCTTGGTGGAGAAGCCGAAGCCCGATGTCGCGCCGTCCACGCTCTCGATCATCGGCCGCTACATCCTGCAGCCCGAGGTGATGGACCATCTCGGCGCCCAGGAGCCCGGCGCCGGCGGCGAGATCCAGTTGACCGACGCCATGGCCAAGATGACCGGCCGCGGCCGCTTCCACGGTCTGCGCTTCAAGGGCCGCCGCTTCGATTGCGGCGACAAGGTCGGCTGGCTCGAAGCCAACATGGCCTATGCCATCGCCCACCCGCACATCGGCAAGGCCTCGAAGCAGAGCGTGCTCGATGCCGCCGCGGCGCTGAAGAACTAGTTAAGCCGGAAGCCCGGCGGCCAGCAGGGCGCTCGAGATCCGTTCGACGATCTCGGGCGCCTGGAACGGGTCGCTGCGCAGCGCCCGTGCGAGGTTGAGGTCCGGCGCAAGCAGCCGGGCCTGGCGCACGGCCTCCCGCGCCGCCTCGGTCCTGCCGAGATGGTGATGACAGATCGCCCGGAAGCAGTGCGACCAGGTCTGCGGATCGGGCACGCGCTCCAGCGCCGCCAAGCCCTCCGCGTAGCGGCCGGACGCCCCCAGCGTCATCCCATACGCGTCCCAGTACCAGGTGCGCGGATAGGGATCGCGCCGCAGCGCGAATTGCATGCTTTCCAGCGCGACTTCGATATCGCCGTAGTAGGCAAGATAGATCGCGTGCATGACCCGGGCGAAGGTGTCGTTGGGATTGAGCTCCACCGCGCGCGCCGCGTAGCGCATGCCTTCCTCGTAGCGGGGCGTATAGCGCAGCGCGAATCCCATGCAGAGGTTGGTGAAGACGTCGTTCGGCGCCAGCGTGATCGCCCGTCGGGCACTGGATGCCGCCCGCTCCAGCAAGGTTTCATCTTCGGTCACCAGGAACTGCGTGCCGCAAGCGAAGGACATCAGCGCATGCGCCCCGGCGAAGCCGGGATCAAGTGCGATCGCCTGCGCGGCGGCGTCCTCGGTCGCCCGGGCGTGCTGGTAATCGTCCAGCAGCGCGCGACCGCGCAGATACCAGTCATAGGCCGTCATGTTGGCCGTTCCGCGCCGCTGCGCCCGGTCGGCCGCCGTGTCCGCCACGCGGCCGGCGACCGCGATGGCCAGCGCGTGGGCAATTTCCTCCTGCAGGTCGAAGATGTCGGCCAGCTCGCGGTCGTAGCGCTCGACCCAGATGTTGGCGCCCGAAGCGGCTTCCACCAGCTGGGCGCTGATCCGCACGCGCTTGTCGGCGCGCTTCAGGCTGCCGGTCACGAAATACTGCACGCCGAGCTTATCCGCCACCGCACGCGCGTCCAGGTTCTGGTCGCGGAAGGCGAAGGAGGAGTTGCGGGCGATGACGATCATCTCGGGGAAGCGGCTGAGCTCGAGGATCACCTCCTCGATGATGCCGTCCACGAAATAGGTCTCGCTGGCTTTCCCGGCGCTGAGATCGGCGAAGGGCAGCACCGCGACGGAGGGCTTGCCGGAATCACCCGTGGGCGCGGCCGGCTTGCGCGCCGTCGCGGTCGCCCCACCACCCGGCGCGGCAATCTTGTAGACGCGCAGCGGCTCGGCGACATTTTTCAACGCCATCGGCCCGAGGTCGATCAGCGGCACATCGACTTTGCCGCGGATCTGGTCGTGCACTGAGGGGGAAATGGTGATGCCGCCGGGTTCGGCCAGCGGCTCCAGCCGCGCGGCCAGGTTGACGCCGTCGCCGTAGAGGTCGTTGCCCTCGACGATCACGTCGCCGACGTTGACGCCGATCCGCAACACGATCGCCCGGTCGGCCGGCCCGTCCAGGTTCGCCTTGGCCATCTGCTCCTGCAGCGCCACCGCGCAGAGCACGGCATTGACGGCGCTGGCGAACTCCACCAGCACGCCGTCGCCGATCCATTTGACCACCCGGCCGCCATGCCGTTCGAGCAGTGGCGAGAGGATGCGCTTGCGCCGGTCCTTCAGGCGCTCCAGCGTGTCCCGCTCGTCCCGTTCCATCAGCCGGCCGTAGCCGACGACATCCGCGGCCAGTATGGCCGCCAGTCGCCGCTTCAGCGCGGTCGGCTCGGTCATGGAAACTCCCCTCTGCGGCCCCCCGGGACGGCCCAATAGTAGCGGGATCGACGCCACCTTGCACCTGGACGATGATGACGGCCCGGGAAAATTTCGGTATCTACCGCTTGCAAGCGCAGGCAGGGACAGGACTATGACGCCGGAAGAGTTTCGCAAGGAAGGCCATCGGCTGATCGACTGGATCGCCGACTATCGCGCCGGTGTGGCCAAGCGGCCAGTCATGTCGGGCGTGAAGCCGGGCGAGATGCGCGGCAAGCTGCCGAAATCGCCGCCGCAGCAGCCGGAGGCGATAGACGCAATTTTCTCCGATCTCGACCGGCTGATCGTGCCGGGCCTCTCGCATTTCCAGCATCCGCGCTTCTTCGGCTATTTCCCGGCCAACAGCGACCTTGCCTCGGTGCTCGGCGATTATTTGAGCACCGGCTTGGGCGTGATCGGCCTCTCCTGGCAGTCGAGCCCCGCTTTAACCGAGCTCGAAGAGGTGATGACCGACTGGATCCGGCAGATGATCGGCCTCGGTGATGGCTGGCGCGGTGTGATCCAGGACACGGCCTCGACCAGCACGCTGGTGGCGCTGATCTCGGCGCGGGAGAAACTCTCCGGTTATTCCTTGGCGCGGGGTGGGCTGCAGGAGGAGCCGGCGCCGCTCGTCGTCTATGTCTCCGGCCATGCCCACAGTTCGGTGGACAAGGCGGCGACGCTGGCCGGCTTCGGCGCCGGCAACATCCGCCATGTCGCGGTCGATGCCGAGTTCGCGATGAAGCCGGATGCGCTGCGCGCCGCGATTGAGGCCGACCGCGCTGCTGGGCTGAAGCCCTGCGCCGTCGTCGCCAGCGTCGGCACCACAACGACGACCGCAGTCGATCCGCTGAAAGCCATCGGACCGATCGCCAAGGAGTTCGGGCTCTGGCTGCATGTCGATGCGGCGATGGCCGGCTCGGCGATGATCCTGCCGGAATGCCGATGGATGTTCGACGGCATCGAGGCCGCGGATTCTCTGATCCTCAACCCGCACAAATGGCTGGGTGCCGCCTTCGACTGCTCGACCTACTATGTCCAAGATCCTGAGCATCTGATCCGGGTGATGAGCACGAATCCCAGCTATCTCCAGACCAATGTCGACGGCGCGGTGACGAACTACCGCGACTGGGGCATTCCGCTGGGCCGCCGCTTCCGCGCGCTGAAGCTTTGGTTCCTGCTGCGCAGCAACGGCGTCGCGGCCCTGCAGGCACGGCTGCGGCGCGACATCGCCAACGCCCAATGGCTGGCGGCGGAAGTGAAGAAGACGCCGGGCTGGCGGGTGCTGGCGCCGGTCCATCTGCAGACCGTCTGCATCCGCCACGAGCCCGCAGGTCTTTCCGGCGAAGCGCTGGACAGGCACACGCTTGCCTGGGCCGATGCGATCAACCAGTCCGGCGGTGCCTATGTGACGCCGGCGACGCTCGACGGCCGCTGGATGGTGCGAGTCTCGATCGGCGCCATGCCGACAGAACGCGAAGACGTGGCGGCGCTGTGGCAGATGGCGCAGGATCGCGCGGTGTCAGCGCGATAGCTTCGACAGCAGCCGGTCGATCGCAGCCTCGAGTGTCTTGCGCTCTGTCGCCGACAGATCGTCCAGCAGGTGCCGAGAAAATTCCGCCGCCTTGGGGGCGAGGTCGGCGTAGGCGGCCTTGCCCTTGGGCGTGAGGGAGAGCATCTCCTCGCGGCGGTCTTCGGCGCTCCCGCTGCGAGAGAGGAACCCCAGCCGCTCCAGCTCGGCCACGGCGCGGCTGACCTTGGTCTTGTGCATCCGGCTGTGGGCGCCGACGTCCCGCGCGGTGATCGGCGCGTATTGGCCGAGATGGGCAAGCACCCGCCATTCCGGAACGCCGAGCCCATATTTGTCCTTGTAGATCCGGGACAAGGCCCGGCTCACCCCTTCCGCCAGGATGTCCAGGCGGTAGGGCAGGAAACGGTCCAGATCGAGCGGGGCAGTCTTGACCATCGGTATCATCTGCAACTATATTGGTTGCAAATGTAACCGTATTGCGATGGCTTGTCCAGCCGGAGGACCCATGAGCAGCGCGAAATACATCTCCTTCCCCAAGGTCGAGGGCCTCGCCTCGCGCCAGGCCCATGCCGACCTGCCCGAAGGCACCTTCGAGCGCGAGCTCGGCAAGGAAGGCTTCTTCGGCCCAGCCACGCATATGTACCACCGCCACGCACCGACCGGCTGGCGGAGCTGGGCAGGGCCGCTGCGCCCGCGCGCCTATGACCTGACGTCGCTGCAGGGCGGCAACTCACCCTGGGACGCGAAGCTGGTCCTGCACAATGCGTCGGTGAAGATGCGGCAATGGCGCTTCTCCGGAAAGATGGACCACCTGGTGCGCAATGCCGATGGCGACGAGCTGCTGTTCGTGCATGCCGGCGCCGGCGCGCTCTATTGCGACTACGGGCATCTGCCGTTCAGCACCGGCGACTATATCGTCCTGCCGCGCTCCACGATGTGGCGGATCGAGGCCACTTCGCCGGTCACCATGCTCCTGTTCGAATGCAGCAACGGGACCATCCGCGCGCCGGAGCGCGGCTCGGTCGGCCGCCACGCGGTCTATGACGAGGCGATGCTGGAGACGCCGCGGATCGACGAGGCCTTCAAGGCGCAATACGACGAGAAGGAATGGTCGGTGGTGGTGAAGCGCCGCGACCTGCTCTCGACCGTCACCTATCCCTTTAACCCGCTGGACGCGGTGGGCTGGCATGGCGATCTGGCGCCGGTGCGCCTCAACGTCGCCGACATCCGGCCGCTGATGAGCCATCGCTATCACCTGCCGCCCTCGGCGCATACCACCTGGGTCGGCAACCGCTTCGTGATCTGCACCTTCGTGCCGCGGCCGTTCGAGACCGATCCCGGTGCGCTGAAGGTGCCGTTCTTCCACAACAACGACGATTACGACGAGGTGATCTTCTACCACGCCGGCGATTTCTTCAGCCGCGACAACATCAAGCCCGGCCTCATCACCTGGCATCCCTGCGGCTTCACCCACGGCCCGCACCCGAAGGCCTTGCAGCGGATGTACGAAGCGGCGAAGCCCGCGACCGACGAATATGCGGTGATGCTGGACACCCGTGACGCGCTGGACGCCGGGCCGGAGATGGACGGGGCCGAGATGCGCGCCTATGCGGAGAGCTGGATGACACCCGAGCCGGTCAAGGCGCCGAAGCGCCAATGAAGCTCGCAACGCTTCGCTCCGGATCCAGGGACGGCCAGCTGGTCGTCGTCAGTCGCGACCTCACCCGCTGCCTCTCGGTCATGCCGATTGCCACGCTGCAATCGGTGCTCGATGAATGGGATGCGGTCAGCGCCAGCCTGCGGGTTTACGCCGACCGGGTGAACGCGAGCGACAAGGGCACGCTGCCGTTCGATCCGAAGACCTGCCTCTCGCCCTTGCCGCGCGCCTACCAATGGGCCGACGGCTCGGCTTATGTGAACCACGTGGCGCTGGTGCGCAAGGCCCGTGGTGCCGAGATGCCGGAGAGCTTCTGGACCGATCCATTGATGTACCAGGGCGGCTCGGATTCCTTCCTGACGCCGAACGAAGCCATCCGCGGCGATGAGAGCTGGGGCATCGACTTCGAAGCCGAGATCGCCGTCGTCACCGGCGACGTGCCGATGGGCGCCTCGGTAGATCAGGCGCGCCGGGCGATCCGCCTGGTCATGCTGGTGAACGACGTCTCGCTCCGCAATCTCATCCCCGGCGAACTTGGCAAGGGCTTCGGCTTCTTCCAGTCGAAACCGAGTTCGGCCTTCGCGCCGGTCGCGGTGACGCCGGATGAACTGGGTGCTGCCTGGGATGGCGGCCGCCTGCATCTGCCGCTGCTCTCGTCGCTCAACGGCGCAGCTTTCGGCAAGCCGAATGCCGGCATCGACATGACCTTCGACTTCCCGACCCTGATCGCGCATGCCGCGAAGTCGCGGCCGCTGGCGGCGGGAACGATCATCGGCTCCGGCACCGTCTCGAACCGCGATGTCGATGGCGGGCCGGGCAAGCCGGTGGGCGAGGGCGGAGTCGGCTATTCCTGCATCGCCGAGCAGCGGGTGGTGGAAACCATCCTGACCGGCTCGGCCAAGACGCCGTTCCTCAGATCCGGCGACCGGGTGCGGATCGAAATGCTGGGCGCCGACGGGGTCTCGATCTTCGGCGCCATCGACCAGGTGGTGGAAGCGGCTTCCCGCTGACCGCGCGGCGCGCTATACCGCGACCATGAGCGACAAGATCCGCATCGGCATCGATCTCGGCGGCACCAAGATCGAGGTCCTGGCCATCGACCGCGACGGCCGGGAACTCGCGCGCCACCGCGTTGCCACGCCGCGTCATGACTACGAAGGCTCGATCAAGCTGATGGCCGAGCTGGTGGCACGGCTGGAAAGCGAGACCGGCAGGAGCGGCACCGTCGGCGTCGCCATTCCCGGAAGCATCTCATCCGTCACCGGCCTGATCAAGAACGCGAACTCGGTCTGGCTGAACGGCAAGCCGCTCGACAAGGATCTCTCGGCGGCGATGCATCGCGAGGTCCGTTGCGTGAACGACGCCAACTGCCTCGCCGTCTCGGAAGCGACCGACGGTGCCGGCGCGGGTGCGGGCGTCGTGTTTGCCGCGATCCTCGGCACCGGCACCGGTGCGGGGGTCGCCTTCCAGGGCCGGGCGCATAACGGGCCGAACGGCGTCGCCGGCGAATGGGGCCACAACCCGCTGCCCTGGCCGAGCGTGGACGAATATCCGGGACCTGCCTGCTATTGCGGCAAGCATGGCTGCCTCGAAACCTGGATCTCCGGCAGCGGCCTCGAGGCCGATTACGAACGCACGACGGGTACAAAGCTGGTCGGGCGCGAGATACTGGCCTTGACGGAGAAGGGCGATGCGACGGCGGAGGCGGCCGTGCGGCGCTACGAGAGCCGGCTGACGCGCGGCCTCGCCCATGTGATCAACGTGCTCGACCCCGACGTCATCGTGCTCGGCGGCGGCATGTCGCGGATCGAGCGGCTCTATCCGGCGCTGAACGCGAATCTCAAGGACTATGTCTTCGGCAAGGAATATGCGACGCCGATCCGCCCTGCCTTGCACGGCGATTCCAGCGGCATCCGGGGTGCGGCCTGGCTCTGGCCGAAGGACTAGGGATCAAGGTGGCGGGAGACCTTCACCTCTTCGCCGAATATCCCGCGCGGGCGCAGCAGCAGAATGGCGGCCATGATCACGCCGATGGCGACGATCTGCAGCGCGGCGGCGCGGGCCTGTTGCTCGGGCGGGAAGATCTCGGTCATCGCCGCGCCCGAGGCGCTCCACAGCGCCCAGACCACGACGGCGCCGATCACCGCACCCTTGTTGTTGCCGGAACCGCCGATGATCAGCATCGCCCAGGTCTGGAAGGTGATCGCCGAGAGATAGTTCTCCGGCGCGATGAAGCCGATGAAATGGCCCTGCACCGCGCCGGCCAGGCCCATGACGGCGCTGCCCAGCACGAAGGCCTGCAGGCGGAAGAGATTGGCATTCTTGCCGATTGCCCGCGCCGCGGTCTCGTCCTCGCGGATCGCCCGGAGCACGCGGCCCCAGGGACTG
>JAYSFH010000054.1:9170-12778 GCA_041913405.1 Dongia sp.
CGACCAGGCCGAGGTTGGCGAGGTTGAAGGCCAGCGGATTCTCGGCGAGCGCGTTGAAAGGCCGCGGGATGAAGGCGATGCCGAAGGGTCCGCCGGTGACGCTCTGCGCGTTCAGGGCGAAGAGCTGGATCACGATCGCGATGCCGAAGGTGGTGATGGCGAGATAGTCGGCCCGGAGCCGGAGCGTGATCGCGCCGATGACCGCGGCGGCGATGCCGGAGCCGATCATGGCGCCGACCCAGCCCACCGCAATCGGCAGCCCGTAGCCGCCCCAATGCTCGCCGGCGGGCGTGGTCAGCATGGCAGAGACATAGGCGCCGATCGCAACGAAGCCGGCGACGCCGACGTTGAAGAGGCCGGTCTGCCCCCATTGCAGGTTGAGGCCGAGGCAGATCAGCGCATAAGAGAGCGCGGTGGTGAGGAAGAAGGAGAGATAGGCAACGACTTCCATCGTCAGGCCTCCCGCTTGCCGAAGAGACCGGCCGGCCGCACCAGCAGCACGGCGATCAGCAGCAGGAAGGCGACCGCGGCGCGATACTCGGCGCCGACGAACTGCACCGCCATGGATTCGGCCAGGCCGACGATGAGGCCGCCGACCACAGCGCCAGGTACGCTGCCGATGCCGCCGAGAATCGCCGCCGCGAACATCGGCAGCAGCAGGTCGAAGCCCATATGCGGCCGGATCTGCACCGTGATCCCGGCGACGATGCCGGAGGCGCAGGCCAGCGCCCCGCCGATCAGCCAGGTCTTGCGGATGACCCCGGCGACGTCGATCCCTGCGACCGCGGCGAGGTTCGGGTTCTCGCTGACCGCGCGCATCGAGCGGCCGATGGTGGTGCGGGTGATCAAGAGGTGCATGCCCACCACCAGCACGACCGTCAGCGCCAGCATCAGCATCTGGTCCGGCGTCACCCGGATACCGAAACCGATCGGCATGGCGATTTGCAGCTCGCGGCTGAAATATTGCGGCTCGGCGGTGAACAGGAACTCGAGCAGCGCGCGCAAGGCCATCGAGGCACCAAAGCTCGCCATCACCAGAACGATCGCATTGCCGTGCTTGCGCAGCCTTGCGAACAGCAGCCAGTCGAGCGCCAGGGCGAGGCCTCCGGTGAAGCCCATAGCGATGACGCCGGCGATCAGCACGGCCCAGCCGATCGAGAAGGGACCGATCGGTGCCAGCTCCATGCCGACGCCGAGGCCGATCAGTCCGGCGATCACCAGCGCGGCATAAGCGCCCCAGGCGATGAACTCGCCATGCACAAAGTTGGCGAAGCCCAGAATCGAATAGGTGAGCGTCACGCCGATGGCGCCCAAGCCCACCATCGCCCCGATCAGCATTCCGTCGGCCAGGAATTGCAGGTTCATGACGGGGAACTCGCGGCTGCGACCGGATCGCCGCCGAAATAGAGATGCGCGATGATCGGATCGTCGCGCAGGACTGCCGCGGATCCGTCATGCCGGTTGCGGCCCTCAGCGAGGACATAGGCGCGGTCGGCCAGCGCCAGCGCCGCGCGCACGCTCTGCTCGACCAGCAGGATCGCGACGCCGGAATCGCACCCGTCTCAAGGTCTCGAAGACTTCCGCCGCGACCTTCGGCGAGAGCCCGGCCGAGGGCTCGTCCAGCATCAGCACCTTGGGCTCGACCAGCAGCGCGCGGGCGACCGCCAGCATCTGCCGCTGCCCACCGGAAAGGCGACCGGCAGCCAGCGACTTGCGGGCGGCGAGGGCGGGGAACATCGCATACATCGCCGCGACCCGATCGGTACGGCGGGTCTTGGGCAGGATCGCCGCGGCGAGCTTGAGGTTGTCGTCGATCGACATCGCACTGAAGACATTCTCGGTCTGCGGCACGAAGCCGAGGCCGCGCCGGATCAGCAGGTGCGGCGGCAGCCTCGTGATCTCCTGGTCACCGAGCCAGACCTTGCCGGACGAAATCGGCACCAGCCCGGCGACGGCCTTGATCAGGGTCGACTTGCCGGCGCCGTTGGGGCCAAGCAGGGCGACGATCTCCTGGGCGCGCAATTCGAAGCCGACGCCGTTGAGGATCGGCAGGTCCGGCTCGTAACCGGCAATGATGCCTTCCGCGCGCAGCACGCTCATGCGGCAACCCCGCCGAGATAGGCGTCGATCACGCGCGGGTCGCGAGTAACATCGCGTGGGCTTCCTTCGCAGAGCAGCTTGCCCTCGACCATCACCAGCGCGCGGCTGCAGAGCCGCGTTACCATGTCCATGTTGTGCTCGATGATCAGAAACGTCACGCCGGTGGCGTTGATCGCATGGATGCGGTCGATGATGGTCTCGAGCAGGCTGGGATTGACCCCGGCCGCCGGCTCGTCGAGCAGGATCAGCTTGGGATCGGCCATCAGGATGCGCGCGAGCTCCAGCAGCTTGCGCTGGCCGCCGGAAAGCACGCGCGCCGGCTCGCGCGACAATCGCGAGAGGGTGACAAAGTCCAAGAGGCGCATCGCCTTCTCTGCATTGAACCGCTCCTGCTCGCGCACCGTCTTGCCCGGCAGCCAGTTCATGAGGATGCGTTCGCCGGATTGGCCGCGCGCGGCGGTCAGCATGTTCTCGAGCACGCTCATCTGCCCGAACAGGCGTGGAATCTGGAAGGTGCGCCCCAAACCCAGTTCGAGCCGGCGGTGTGCCGCGAGAGCGTCGATGCGGCGACCGTTCAACACGACCTCCCCGGCGCTGGGCTTCAGGCTGCCGGCCAGAAGGTTGAACATCGTGGTCTTGCCGGCGCCGTTGGGGCCGATCAGGCCGGCGATCTCGCCTTGCCGGACCTGCAGCGACACGGCATCGACGGCGGCGACGCCGCCGAAATGTTTGGATACGGATCGGGTCTCCAGCATGTCCCGGTCGTCAATTTCTAAAAGACATGCGGCCCAAATGGCGTCCCGGGTGCGCTTGTGCTTGAAAGTTACAGGGTTTTCCCGCTTGATGGCGCCACGTTAGTCGGGCGGTTTCGGCCGCGCAAGTTCTATCGGGGCGATTCATGGCCGCGTCGAAAAGGCCGCGCAAATCCAGCGCGGATGAAAGCTTCGAGCTCTACGACTTGAAGGTCGAGGTGACCGCGCCGAAGGGCGGCAAGATCTATTGCGGCGCCAAGCCGGGGGACTATTTCGAACTGAGGGGCGAGATGCTGCACCTGCCGCCGGGCCAAGGCTTCTCCATTTATTCCCTGGGCGCGCTGCTGCCCTTGCTTGCGGCGAAGCAGCGCCCGGTCGATGCCAATGACTGGATGGCGACCGACGCCGACGTCGCCTGTCCCGATCCCAACTGCTCGACCCGTTTCAGGATCACGCGGACCGACAAGCGCAAGTTCCAGCACAGCGCCACTACGGCGGTGAAGCTCCGGAAGAAAGTCCGTTGATGGAAACGCGGGAGATCCGGCCGGGCTATCGCATCACCCGCATCATCCGCGGCGGCTGGCAGCTGGCCGGCGGCCACGGCGATGTGGAGCGCGATGCGGCGATCGGCGACCTGGTGGCTTCGGCGGAGGCGGGGATCCTGACCTTCGACTGCGCCGACATCTATACCGGCGTCGAGGAACTGATCGGCGCCGCGCGGCGCGCCTATGCCGATCGCCATGGGGCCGCGGCACT
>JAYSFH010000055.1:0-12729 GCA_041913405.1 Dongia sp.
GACGGTCTCGCCATCCGTGCTCAAGGGCAGCAGCAGGGTCTCGGCTTCGCGGGAGAAGCCGTCGGCCGATGGCGTGCGGTCCCAATCGTAGACCAGGGTCTTCTCTTCGATCACCAGGCGGTAGTTTTCCAGGGCCGCCTCGACATTGGCGCCGAAATAGCCGCTCTCGACCCGCATGCCGGTGACATCCTGGCCGCGCAGCAAAGTCGGCCGCGTGCCGACCAAGCGATAGCGCAGCGCGTAGGGACGCAGGCGCCCAGGCGGCTCGCGGGCCACATCGACCAAGGCGGTGCCGGCAAGCCAGGGCTTCATCTCCAAGGGATCGATGTCGGCGCGGGACGGCATTGCGCGGCCACGACGCTTTGAATCCCAGTAGCGATAGAAGGCGGCGGTCGACGGGCGGCAACGCTCCAGAAAGTCGAGCGAGGTGGTGCGGGGATAAGCGGTGGTCGTGGAAATGCCGGTGCTCGTCATTGGGTCTCGGTGGCGCGGGCGGTGCGGGTCGAGTGTGCTCTAACACAGCGCCGATGAAGCGCATTGATGCAGCGCAAACCATCCACCCGCAATGCCCTGATTCGCTTTCCTTTTTCGACTTAACCACAAAATATCGTTCACGAAATCTTGAAAAGCACCCGATCGGTGCTTTTATCGTGTTCCGTGACCAGAGGTCGAAAAGGCGGGGAGTTCGGGCACTGCCGGTTGCAGCTGCTCATCGGTGGACTCGGCGAGGGAGATGAACCCGCGGCCGCTGCCCTGCGGCAAACGGTGGATGCGCATCGGGAATTGCTGCGATGGCTCGACGGCCAGGTGCCGCCGGAGCACAGCCATGACCTGGTCGTCCTGCACCGTCACTTCTACGAGGCGGCACGGAAGGAGAGCGGCCTGCAGGCGCGCGCGGTGACGCTCGCCCTGAAGGACTTCGTGCAACGGCGGCGCGGCAAGATTGTGGAGGGCGCGCCGCTCGACGAGAAACTCTATGGGCTGAAGGGCATCGAGCTGGTCTCGATCGCCACCCTGAGCGGACGCGTCACCATCCCCTTCCGCGTCGCCGGCTACGGCGCGGAATGGAATGGCAAGAGTCCGGCGCGGTTGATCGAGGCGAGGCGCGACGGAGAACATCGCGCCGCGAGCTTCGAGATGCGAATCGCTGTACCCTTGTCAGTTGTGAGCGGAGTCGCGCGTTCGGGGTGAGGGATGTTTGATTTCTTGACGCTGCCGGGGTTCCAGCCCTTCGTGATCGCCGGGCTGGTGCTGGTGGGGCTGACGCTGGTCGAGCTGGTGAGCCTGATGTTCGGCCATTCGGCCGCGGGCATGGTGGATCATGCGTTCGATCTCCACCATCCCGACGTGCATCTCCCGGCGCCTCACGTCGACCTGCATGTCGAAGTTCCGCATGGTGCCTTCGATATCCACAGCCATCCCGAAGCCGGCGGCGACCAGCAGCTCGGCCAAGGCAAGCTGCTCGGCAGTTTCTACGACTGGCTGAATGCCGGCCGCGTGCCGCTGCTGATCCTGCTGATGGCGGCGCTGGGCGCCTTCTCGGTGACGGGCCTGGCGCTGCAGATCGTGGCGATGCATGTCGCAGCTCCCCTGCCGACGCTGGTCGCCGCGCTGCTCTCCTTCCTCGTCGTCATCCCGACCACGCGGTCGGTGAGCCGGGTCCTGGCGCGCTTCCTGCCGCGCGACGAGAGCTATGCGGTCGATGAGGAGGCGCTGATCGGGCGCACCGGCGTGGTCACGCTCGGTCCCGTGGATTGGGATTCGGCCGGGCGCGCGAAAGTGATGGACGCGCATGGCAACGCGCATTTCCCGCGGGTGCTGGCGGCGCGCGAGAATCTCACCATCGAACAGGGCACGAGCGTGCTGGTGGTGGACCGCGTCGGCGGGACGCTGACGGTGGTGCCGGCGCAGGAACGGCTGCTGGAGAAGAGTCTGTAGCGCGATCAGGCGGTGACTCGCCGTGAATTCTCGAATCCCCGCGCGTGGGTCGCGGGGGCCTGCCGGCGGCTTCTTGTCCGGTGACTCGGAGGTGAGGACGTAACATGGACATGATCTTTCAGTTGATGGTTCCGGCCGTGCTCCTGCTCGTGGCATTGATCGCCATCGGCATCGTGCTGGCCAGGCTCTATCGCCGCTCGGAGAAGGACCGCGCCTATGTGCGCACCGGCTTCGGCGGACAGAAAGTCGTGCTGGACGGCGGCTCGCTGGTGCTCCCCGTCTTTCATTCGATCGCCTGGGTCAACCTGCAGACGCTCCGGCTCGACGTGCGGCGCGACAATGCCGAGGCGATGATCAGCAAGGACCGCATGCGGGTCGATATCGGCGTCGAGTTCTACGTGCGCGTCAAGCCGGACTCGCAGTCGATCGGCCTGGCGGCGCAGACCTTGGGCGCGCGCACCAACGACGCGGCCCTGCTGCGTGAGCTGGTCGAAGCGAAGTTCGTCGATGCCTTGCGCTCGGTAGCGGCGACGATGACGCTCGCCGACCTGCAGGAGCAGCGCGCGGCCTTCGTGAAGTCGGTGCAGAACACGGTCTCCAGCGATCTCGAGCTGAACGGCCTCGAGCTGGAGAGCGCGTCGCTGACCAAGCTCGACCAGACCGACACCAAGTATTTCAACCCCAACAACGCATTCGACGCGGAAGGCCTGACCGCGCTGACCAAGATCACCGAGGCCAAGCGGCAGGAGAGGAACCAGACCGTGCGTTCGGCCGAGGTCAACATCGCGCAGCAGGATCTCGACGCGCGGCAGAAGACCCTGGAGATCGAGCGCCAGAAGAAGGAGGCGGAGCTCAACCAGCAGCGCGACATCGTCAACAAGTCGGCGGCGACGCGTGCCGAATCCGCACTGAAGGAGGCCGAGGCGCAGCGCGCGGAAGCCACGGCGAAGATCGAGGCCGAGCAGGCGATCGCCGAACGCCAGGCCTTGGCGAAGAAGGTCCAGGAATCGGCGACCATCGACGCGCAGCTGGTGATCGCGCAGAAGCAGACCGAGGCGGATCGCACCGCCGAAACCCTGCGGATCGCCAAGCAGCGTGACGTCGAGCTGGCCGACCAGGACCGATCGATCGTGGTCGCGGCCAAGAGCCAGGAGCAGTCGGTTGCCCAAGCGAAGGCCGAAGAGGCCCGCGCCGTCGCCACCAGTGCCTTGGAGTCGGTCGAGACCGCGCGCAAGGTGGCGATCGCCGAACGTGACCGCCAGACCGCGGTGATCATGGCACGCCAGCAGGCCGAGCAGGAGGCGACCAAGATCACCGTCGCCGCCGAGGCGGAGAAGGAAGCGGCGCAGAACACCGCGCAGGCGGTGAAGATCTCGGCCCAGGCCGAGGCGGATGCGGCGAAGATCAAGGCCGATGCCTTGGAGAAGACCTATGCCGTCGAGGCCGAGGGCCAGCGCAAGATCAACGAGGCGCGGAATGCGATGTCCGCGGCGGTGATCGAGCTGGAGATCACCAAGGAGCGGCTGCGCATCCTGCCGATCGCCCTGGCCGAGGCGGTGCGCCCCTTGGAGAAGATCGGCGAGGTGCGGATCATCGATATGGGCGGCGGGCTTGCGGCGATCGGCGGCGCGGGTGGCGGCGGCGGGAATGGCGGCGGCAAGGCCGACAGCCTGGTCGATGCGCTGCTGGCCTATCGCGCCCAGTCGCCGGTGATCGACAGCCTGCTGAAGGAGGCCGGTTTCCATGCCGAGGGCAATCCGGTGACCAGCCTGATCTCGGCGGCCAAGGCCAATGGCGCGGTGGCGCCGGCGGATGAGGCCCCGAAGCACTAACCGCGTGTGAGGAGAGCGCCCGATTCACCCTGAATCGGGCGCTTCTTTCATCGCGCGGCAGGATTTTTCGGCTAGACTGAGCCGGCCATGAAGTTCGCCGCCGGACCGATCGCGCTTCTCCTCGCCGCCTGCCTCGCGCCGCAAGCCTCGGCGCAATGCGGCCAGCCCGCGCATCCCGAAATCACCGTGAAGATCGAGGAAGGACCGGTGCGCGAGGACCGCTCGCTCTCGCTCGCCGAACTCTCGAAGATCCCCAGCGCCTCGCGCAGGACCGGCATGGAGGCCTATGACCGGACCCTGGGCCTGACCGAAGCGGATATCGGCGCCAAGGCCGACATCGACCTGGTGACCGTGGCGGACGGCGACGGCAACTTCTGCACCACCGCGCGCAAGGCGCAGATCATCCTGGAATGGAACACAGTGGTGCGGATCGCCAAGCAGATCCCGCCCGGATCCTGTATCGACCGGGTGGTGAGCGAGCACGAGCAGAAGCATGTCGCGATCGACCGGCATCTGATCCCGATCGCCCAGCAGGTGATCGAGATCGCGCTGACCTCGGTGATCCGCCAGACCGTCGCCGGGAGGTCGATCGAGGAGTCGCAAGCCAACCTGCAGGACCAGGCGCGGGCCACGGTCAACCAGGCGATCGACATCTTCTCGGTGGTGCGCACGCGGCGGCAGCTCTCGCTCGACAACAAGGAAGAATACGACAAGGTGCCGCGCGCCTGCGGCCCGCTCGAATACATGCGCGTGCTGCGCGGCGGCGCGAGCCAGGTCGGGTCGTGAGCCTGCGAACCGCGCCTCAGGCGCTCGGGTCTCAGGCGCTGGGCCGGCGCATCTGGAAGCGCACGCTTTCCTCGACGGCGAAGTAGTCGGCCGGGCCGCCGCCGCGGGCGATCGGTTTCGCGGCCACGGCGTCGTAGACCCCGTCCACGATCACACGCTTATCGATGTGGATGCAGACCACCTCGCCCAAGGTCAGCCAGGAATTCACCTCCTGGCCGGCGAGGTTGGTGAGCGGGATCATCTGGGTCAGCTTGCATTCGAAGGCGACCGGGCTCAAGGCGACCCGGGGCGGCTTCACATGGAGCGAGGGCGCGGCTTCGAGCCCGGCGCGCGCGAACTCGTCGGCGCCGTGCGGCAAGGGCGCACTGGTCGCGTTCATCGCATCGGCGAGGTCGCGGGTGGCGAGGTTCCAGACGAATTCCCGGGTCGCCGCGATGTTCGCGACGCTGTCCTTCCAGCCGTTCGAGGAAAAGCCGACGATCGGCGGCTTGTAGGAATAGAGATTGAAGAAGCTGTAGGGCGCGAGGTTGCGCCGCCCCTCGCCGTCCAGGCTCGAGATCCAGCCGATCGGCCGCGGCACGACGATCGAGTTCAACGGATCATGGGCCAGGCCATGGCCGTTCTTCGGTTCGTAGACGTGGTAATCGGACAAAGTCGCAGTCCTTGCAGCGGTGGGAGGCGCAGCCTAGTCGAACCGGCCGGCGAAATCTGCCTTGTCTGGCTCCTGCGCGCAATCGGCGGACTTGCGAAAGGCGGCGTTTTGCGGATGCTCTAACCGATGGACGCGCCCATTCCCTACATCACCCGCACGCGGGATTACTACGCGGCGCTCGGCTATCCCGCGCCCTATCGCTGGGCGGAGCATGCCGAGGTGCCGTTCCAGGCGCTGCGGAAGCCGCTGCGCGCCGCACGGGTGGCGCTGATCACGACCGCGGCGCCGAAACGACCCGGCCACGGCAACCAGGAACCGGGTGCGGCCTATAACGGCGCCGCCAAGTTCGGCAAGGTCTACGCGGCCGACGCCGGGACCGAGCCGGCGCTCGGCATCAACCATGTGGCGATCGATTTCAAGCACACGAGCGGGGAGGATCAGGGCAGCTACTTCCCGCTCCAGGCGCTGCGGCGCGCGGCGATCGGCCGGCGGATCGCGGGGCTTACCGACCACTTCTTCGGCGTGCCCACCAACCGCAGCCAGCGGGTGACGCGGGACGAATATGCGCCCGACGTCTTGGCGCGCTGCCGGGCTGACGGCGCCGATGTGGCGCTGCTGGTGCCGAATTGCCCGGTCTGCCATCAGAGCTTGGCGCTGGTCGCGCGGCACCTGGAGGCGAACGGGATTCCGACCGTGGTCATGGGTTGCGCCAAGGACATCGTGGAGTTGGCCGGCGTGCCGCGCTTCCTGTTCTCGGATTTCCCGCTCGGCAATGCGGCGGGGCGGCCGAACGACGTCGCGTCGCAGGACCTGACGCTGAAGCTGGCGCTCGATCTGCTGGAGCAAGCGACGTCGGCACGGACCACTGTGCAATCACCGCTGCGCTGGAGCGACGATCCGTCCTGGAAGCGCGACTACGGCAATGTCGAGGGCCTGTCGGCGGAAGCGCTGGCCGCCTTGCGGGCGGATTTCGAGGCGCAGAAGCCGGCCAAAACCGTTCAGGCATCATCGGGCGGATAGGTCGCCTGGAATTCCGGCCACTGTTCCAGCCTCGCGGAGAGCGCCGCGAGGTTCGGGTAGCGCGCGGGCGGTGCGAGATCGGGCGATCGCAGCGCGAGATAGCGCATGAGGCACACGGTGGTGACTTGCGCCTGGTCGAGCGGCGCGTCCGCGGGCTAGGCGAGGTCCTCGAGCGCCGCGATGGCGCCGACCGCCTGGGTCTGCAGCCGCGCTATCCATTCCGGCCATTGATATTGCTGCGGGCGCAGCAGGCGTTCGTAATTGGCGGCACCGGCCTTGTCGATGGCGGCGGAAGCCAGCGCCACGCGGTGCAGCACCTGGCGGCGCGCCGGGCCGCTGCGCGGGACCAGGGCGCGTTCCGGGCCGACCGTCTCGTCGAGATAGTCGAGGATGACGCTGGAATCGACCAGCACCGAGCCATCGTCCAGCACCAGCGCCGGAATGCGGCCGGTCGGGTTGGTCTTGCGGATGGAATCGAAATCGCCGAACACCGAGCGCGTGTCGTGCTCATAGGTGAAGCCGAGTGCGCGCAGCGAGATCGCCACCCGGCGCACATAAGGCGAATCGTATTGGCCGACCAGAATCATGCAGCGAATGCCCCCTGATGTCGGGCGGAACCTAGCATCTTCGGGCGCGCCACCCTAGAATTTCAGGCGTGACGGAAATCACGCGGGGGAAGGGATGCCGATCGACCAGGGGAAGGCCGTGCTCAAGGCCGTCGAGCGCGGTGATCGCACGGGGCTGCAGAAGCTGCTGAAGCAAGGCGCACCGGTGACGGCGCGCAATCCGGCGCGGGCGACCGCGCTGCTGCTGGCGGTCCGCAAGCGCGACGCCGCGGCGGTGAAGCTGCTGGTCCAGGCCGGCGCCGACGTGAACGCGCAGGACAACATCAAGGACTCGCCGTTCCTGCTGGCGGGGGCCTTGGGCGACGTCGAGATTCTGAAACTGCTGATCGCCGCCAAGCCCGGACCGGATTTCACCAAGGTCAATCGCTACGGCGGCTCGGCGCTGATCCCGGCCTGCGAACGCGGCCACGTCGATGCGGTGAAGCTGCTGATCAAGGCCGGCGTGCCAGTCGATCACGTCAATCGGCTGGGCTGGACCGGCCTCCTGGAGGCGATCATCCTCGCCGACGGCGGCAAGCAGCATCAGCAGATCGTGCAGGCGCTGCTCAAGGCCGGCGCCGATCCCAATCTCGCCGACAAGGACAAGGTGCGCCCGCTGCAGCATGCGAAGCAGCGCGGCTATGCGAAGATCGTCGCACTGCTGGCGGCGGCGGGTGCCCGCTGAGGCTCAGGCCGCGCCGGCGAGCTTCAGGCCGCTGATGAAGTCGGTGACTCCGCTCAAGGCGATCTGGGTGCCGACGCAGAGCAGCAGGAAGGCGGCGAGGCGCGAGACCACCTGTGCCTTGGAACGGCCGAGCAGCCGTTCCATCTTGTCGGCGAAGGCATAGGTGACCCAGACGATGGCGGCGACGGTCAAGGCCGCCGCCGAGGCGCCGAGTACGAAAGTGAGCGCCGCCTCGCCGGCGTAAGGGCGGTTCGAGCCCAGGGTGATCGCGACCGCGATGGTGCCGGGGCCGGTGGTGAAGGGGATGGTCAGCGGGAAGAAGGCGACGGCGTCGATGCCCTCGGCCTCGGAGGCCTGGCGCTGCTTGCGGGCCTCGGTGGTTTCCGGCGCCTGCAGCAGGCTGAAGGCGTTGACCGCGACCACGATGCCGCCGGCGATGCGCAGGGCCGAGAGGCTGATGCCGAAGAAAGAGAGGACATAGGCGCCGCCCCAGAGCGCCACCAGCATGACGATCGCCGAGTAGAAGGCGATCCGGCCGGCCAGCTGCATGCGCTCGGCCGAGCCGCGGCCGGCGGTGACCGTGCTGACGATGAAGGCGGAGCCCAGCGGGTTGACGATCGAGAACAGCGCCGAAAGCGCCAGCAGATAGGTCTGGAGAGAGTCGCTCATCGTGCCGTCTTGGGTCTTCCCGGTTTGCGGCGGCCGCGCCTCCTTGGTAGCACGCGGCGCCGCGCCGAGCCAGGAGGCTGGCGCGGGATTTGGCGGAATTTGCCGCCCCCTACGCATTGTCATCGTCCTGTGCTAGGAATCCGGCGATGAATCGACCCCTTGCTCCAGAAGCCTTCAAGCCGGAACGGTTTGACAGCGCGGAGGCCGCGGTTCAGCGGCTCCATGACATCTACGACGCCAACACCGCGCGGCTGCGCGAGGCCTTCCGCGCCTATGTCGGCGGCAGCGCGCCGGCGCGGCCGGTGCGCGCCTGCTACCCCTATGTCGCGATCACGGTCTCCGGCTTCAGCCCGCGCGACACCCTGCTCTCCTATGGCTTCGTCGACCGGCCGGGCACCTTCCTGACCACGGTGACCCGGCCCGATCTGTTCCGTCACTACTACACGGAGCAGATCGACCAGCTGATCCGCAACCACCATGTCGGCGTCGGGGTCGGTGTCAGCGAGACGCCGATCCCGGTGCATTTCGCCTTCCCCGATGTGCATGTCGAGGGCGAGCTGACGCCGGAAACGCTGCAGAACTTGCGCAACCTGTTCGACCTGCCGGATCTCGCGGCGATGGACGACAACATCGTCAACGGCACCGCGGTGATCCCGCCCGGCGTGCCGCATCCGCTGGCCTTGTTCACCGCGCCCCGGGTCGATTACTCGCTGTTCCGGCTGAAGCATTACACCGCGACCTCGCCGCAGCACTTCCAGAATTTCGTGCTGTTCACCAACTATCAGTTCTACATCGACGAGTTCGTGCGGCACGCACACGAGCTGATGAAGAACGGCGGCGGCGCGTACCAGGCCTTCGTCGAGCCGGGCGACCGCGTGACCAAAGCGGGCGCGACCCCGCCCCCGCCCTCGATGCAGCGCCTGCCGCAGATGCCGGCCTATCACCTGGTCCGGCCGGATCATTCCGGCATCACCATGGTGAATATCGGCATCGGCCCGTCCAACGCGAAGACCATCACCGACCATGTGGCGGTGCTGCGCCCGCATGCCTGGATCATGCTGGGACACTGCGCGGGCCTCCGGAACACGCAGAAGCTCGGCGACTATGTGCTGGCGCACGCCTATGTGCGCGACGACCACGTGCTGGACGCGGATCTGCCGCTGTGGATCCCGATCCCGGCCTTGGCCGAGATCCAGGTGGCGTTGGAGCGCGCGGTCAGCGAAGTGACCGGCCTCCAGGACCAGGGGCTGAAGGGTGTGATGCGCACCGGCACGGTCGCCACGATCGACAACCGCAACTGGGAGCTCCGGGATTATGCTGAGCCGGTGCAGCGTTTCAGCCAGAGCCGCGCCATCGCCCTCGACATGGAGAGCGCCACCATCGCCGCCAACGGCTTCCGCTTCCGGGTGCCCTACGGCACGCTGCTCTGCGTCTCCGACAAGCCGCTGCACGGCGAGCTGAAATTGCCCGGCATGGCCGACGCCTTCTACAAGCAGCAGGTCGGCCAGCATCTGAAGATCGGCATCCGCACCATGGAGCGCCTGCGCGCCCTGGGGCTGGACAAGCTGCATTCCAGGAAGCTCCGGAGCTTTGCGGAAGTGGCGTTTCAGTAAGAATAAGTCGCCGGATCACACCCGACGATGACGGCGTTGCAAGGTCGTGCGGGGATAGACCGGCATGTCCACAGGCCACACGGACTGGATCGCCCATCATGCCGCGCGGCGGCCGGAGGCGCTTGCCGCGGTCGAGCTTGAGAGCGGCGTTCGCCTCACCTATGGCGCCTTCGATCGTCGCATCGCGTCACTTGCCGGATATCTGAAAGAGGCCTGCGGCGTGGCGCCTGGCTCACGCGTCGCGTTGCTGGCGCATAATTCGACCGATACGTTTGCCCTGCAGTTCGCCTGCTTCCGGCTGGGCGCGATCTTCGTCCCGCTGAACTGGCGCCTGGCGCTGCCGGAGCTGGACGCGATCTTCGGGGATTGCACGCCGGTCGTCGTCGTTTACGACGCGGAATTCGCCGGCGTCGCGGAGCAACTGGCGCGCCGCCATGACATCGCCCATGTCCTTCGGCGCGAGCCGGAGGGGAGTCGGTTTGAGCGTGCGATCGCGACAGCGCGGCCGCTCGCGGCGCCGCTGGCGTCCACTCATGACGATATCTGCACCATCCTCTACACGTCGGGAACAACGGGACGTGCCAAGGGCGCCATCACCACCCATGGCATGAATTTCTGGAATGCGGTGAATTGCAACGGCGTCGCGGCGCTCTCGCCGCAGACAGTGCTGCTCGCGGTCCTGCCGCTGTTCCATGCCGCCGGGCTGAACATCTATGCCAATCCCACCTTCCATTCCGGCGGCACCGTCGTTGTCTTGCGGCGCTTCGAGGCCGGCGCGGCGCTGCGGTGGCTGGTCGATCCCGCCCTGGGGGTGACCCACATGCATGGCGCGACCGCGCTCTATCAGGCCATGGCGGCGCATGCGGATTTCGGCCCGGCCGATCTCTCGCGCCTGGCCGGTGCCTTCGTCGGTGCGGCACCGGTTCCGTTGGCGCTGCTCGAGATCTGGCAGCGCAAGGGCGTGGTGCTGCGGCAGAACTTCGGCATGACCGAGACCGGTCCGCTGGTCCTCAATCTCGAGGCCGCCGATGCGGTGCGCAAGGCGGGTTCCGCCGGCAAGCCGGTCATGCATGTCGAGACGCGGGTGGTGGCTGAGGGCGGGGGGCGCGACGCAGCGCCGGGTGAGGTCGGCGAGCTCTGGATTCGCGGGCCGACCGTGACCCCCGGCTATTGGAACCAGCCGGAGGCGACGCGCGCCGCTTTCGCAGAAGACGGCTGGCTGCGCAGCGGCGACGCGGTCACCGTCGACGACGAGGGTTTCTTCACCATCGTGGACCGCTGGAAGGACATGTATGTCTCCGGCGGCGAGAACGTCTATCCGGCCGAGGTCGAGAATGTGCTCTACCGACATCCTGCCGTGGCGGAGGCGGCGGTGATCGGGGTGCCGGATGCGCGCTGGGGCGAGGTCGGCTGCGCCATCATCGCTTGCAAGAACGGCGCGGCGGCCAGCGAGGCCGAATTGCTGGCGCATTGCGCCGGGGTCTTGGCACGCTACAAGATTCCGCGGCGGGTGGTGTTCCTCGATGCCCTGCCCCGAAACGCCGTCGGCAAGGTGCACAAGCCGACGCTGCGGCGCCGATTCGGCGCCACCCGCCCCGCCGAGCCAGGGTCGTGACGCCCTCTTTTTATCGATTTATGAACAAGTTCAATCGATAAGCGCGCGATATCTGTGCGCGTGATCACAAGCGATTCCATTGGATCGCTCCAGCCGCCAGCCTGCCCCCGCAATGCGTTGACCTGGCCTGATCCGGGGCGCTGAGTGCCAACCTCCGTGGGGCTTGACAGTATGTATGCGTCACACATATAACTACATGCATCAGTCATACATTGTGGCTGAGGCAGTCAGAACGGAGGAACGTCATGGACCGCAGCAACCGTAAAGACAACCGCGTCCCGCATGGCTTGAGCTTCCTGATGTGGCCGGCGCTGCTCCGCGCCCCCTGGCTGATCGGCGATGTGATGGGCGACGGCATGGGGAATGACGACCGGCGCGAGGCGGAGCGCCGGCGCCGGCGCGACCGCTGAATTTGCGGGCTTGACGACTATGTGCTCCGCGCATATTTCCCTGGAGGAGGCCGATTCCGGACCTTCGGGAGACGAGACCATGACCACGCGGCTCGAGAACCTGCTGGGCGCGTTCAGCGTCGCCGTCAACGACAGCATGGACGATGCCTTCGACGAGGCCTGCGCGGTCGGCGACAGCGCGCCGGCGGCCATGATCCTGATCCACGAGAACCCGGATACCCGGATCGAGGCGCTGGCGCGCTATCTCAGCCTCAGTCACTCCGGCACGGTGCGCCTGGTCGATCGCCTGAGCCAGGCGGGCTGGGTCGCGCGTGAGGCCTGCGACGACAAGCGCGCCGTCGTCCTGGTGCTCACCAAGGCCGGCCAGAAGGTGGCGGAGCGGCTGCTCGAAGGCCGGCGGAAGAGCCTGGGAAGAGCCCTGGCCGGGATCAGCGCCACCGACCGCAAGGTTCTGGAGCGGCTGCTGCCGCAGATGCTCAACAACCTGGTGACCGACCGGATCCAGGCGGATCACACCTGCCGCTATTGCGATTCCGGCGCCTGCGAACGCGAAGGCTGTCCGCTGCCTGATTGAACCGGCCGAATGAACCTGGGGCTGGGTTGGCGCGACCCCAGTGAGCGATTGCATCAACCGCCAGCACCGTCCAATTGAGGCAGAGTTAACGCGCAAACTCCATGCGCAATCCACATCGCACCCCTTCTGCGCCTAAGGTTCGATGTGGAAGTCGGAACAGCCGGCGGGATTTCGGCGTTCCTTAAGCAGTTAAGTCAACCCATCAATGATGCGGAATCGTCACGGTTCGGCGCAATCGCGCGCAGCCCGACGCATCTCGCTTGAACGGCGTCAGGCGCGTGACTAGTTTCAAGCCGGGGACGATCGGAAAGGATCGGCGGCAAAATGCCG
>JAYSFH010000056.1:0-3503 GCA_041913405.1 Dongia sp.
CGAGCCGACCAGATGGCGCGCGATCCCGGTGCGGCCGACGCTGCCGGCGATGATGTGGTGGTAGCCGTTCTTCTCGGCATAGGTCACCACCGCCGAGGCAATGTCGGAACTCATCGCGCGCACGCAGGTCACGCGCTTCAACCCGTCCTTTAGCGCGCGTTCCAGCGCCACCAGCAGCGGCTTGTCGACCGGCAGGTCCTCGGCCGCGATCTTCGCCTCGTCCCAGGTGATGTATTTCAGGTCCGGCCCGTCGGTCACGGTGATGAAGGCGAGCGGCTGGTTGAGCTGCCCGGCCCATAGAATGGCCTGAATCACCGCTTTCTCGGAAGGCGCCGAGCCGTCGGTTGCGCAAAGAATCTTCTGATCGGCCATGCCACTTCAAGCGGGCGATTGCGAGTCGACGGGGCGGAGTCTAGCAGATTTGTCCAAGCTTCGCGCGGTGGCCCACCCAGGCGACCAAGCCGGCTGTCGCATTGACTTTGCGGCGCTTGTTTCCCACCATCCCCGGGCATCCGGCCCTCGAGCGACAAGAAAACCGACGCAACACTTGCGGTCCGGACGCGATGGGGAAGGCGGACTTCGTCCGATGGAAAACATCGTGATTCTGTGGTCCGCGGGCTCGGCGCTTGCCATGGCGCTCGCCGTGCTGTGCGGCTTGATGTGGGTGATGGACCGGCGCGATGCCGGCAGCCTGATGCTCTGCCTGCTCGGTGCCGCAACGGCGCTGGCGGCCTATACCGAGCTCGGCTTCTTGAAGTCCACGACGCCGCAGGCTTACGGTGCGTGGCTGCGCTGGTATCACCTGCCGGTCTACGTCGCCCTGGTCGCGCAGGTCCTGTTCGTTCACCACTATCTCGAAACCGGAACTGCCTGGCTGAAATGGACGGCGATCGCCATCCGCTCCTTCATGGTCATCGCCAATTTCCTGATCTTTCCCAACTACAACTTCGTGAGCATCGAAAGCCTGCGCAGCCTATCGGTGCTGGGGGACGAAATCTCGATGATCGCCAGCGCCGTGCCCCGGACCGGCATGCAGGCGATCTCGGTCGTGAGCCTGGTGCTGCTGGAGATCTATGTGATCGACGCGTCGATCCGCGGCTGGCGCAAGGGCGACAAGGAGCGGCGGCGCAAGGCGACTGCGGTCGGCCTGGCGATCGGGCTGCCGATGCTGTGCACCTTCATCTACACGCAACTGCTGGTCTTCGGCCTGATCAGGGGGCCGATCTCCAACCT
The DNA here is from genome assembly GCA_041913405.1 of Dongia sp. GTDB lineage: Bacteria > Pseudomonadota > Alphaproteobacteria > Dongiales > Dongiaceae > Dongia. The sequence goes on from JAYSFH010000056.1 coordinate 1,234, forward strand.
GCCCTGGTTTCTCGGCAGCCTGCTGATCATGGGCTATGTCTCGGGACGGGATTTCGTCTTCAGCCGCCGGGCGCGGCTCGAGGTCGCGGAGCTCCGGAGCCAGCTGGCGCAGATCGAGCGGATCAACCTGCTGGGGCGGCTGGCCTCGGCGCTGAGCCACGAATTGTCCCAGCCGATGAGCGCGATGTCCCTGAATCTGGGCGCGGCGCTGAAGCAGCTGAGGCAGGCGCCGCCCGATACCGCCGAGATCGCAGCGATCCTGCATGACGTCGATGCCGACAACGACCGCGCGATCGACATCATCAACCGGATCAGGCAACTCTTCAAACAGCGCGCCATCGAGCTCCACTCGATCCGGGTGGAGGACGCGATGAAGAATGCCGTCTCACTTGCGGATGCCGAGGCGAAGGCCAAGAACGTCGCTCTGCTGCTGCGCATTCCGCCGGGGCTGCCGCCGGTCTCCGGCGATTCCATCCATCTCTCGCAAGTGCTGCTCAACCTGCTGATGAACGGCATCCAGGCGGTTCAATCGCGCCCGCCGGGTCAGCGGCAGATCGTGGTCGAGGCGCGGGCCGACCTGGCGAAGGGCGAGGTGGAAGTCTGCGTGCAGGATTCAGGCCCGGGCGTGCCCGGCACCATCGTCCACCGCATCTTCGACCCGCTGTTCACCACCAAGCCGGAAGGCATGGGGATGGGCCTCGCCCTCTCACACACGATCATCGAAGCGCATGGCGGAAGGCTCTGGGTCGACAAGGGCGCCGAGCAGGAAGGCGCGGCGTTCCGCTTCACCTTGCGCGCTGCCTAGCCGCCGGCATCCCGGCCGGCGTGATGGCGGGCCCAGCGGAAGCGCGCGATGCGATAGGCATCGAGGATCGAGACCGCGTAGACGATGAGGCCGCCGGAGAGCTTGCCGATCGGGCTCACCTCCGGCCCGGTGATCCGCCAGGTGACCCAGCCGAGGATGAACATGAACCAGGCGAACATCACGCCGCGCTGGACGTTGCCGACCGCCCAATGCCCGCTGCCCGGCGCCAGGGCCGCGATCAGCATGACCAGATAGGGATGCATGGGCGCGCGGGCCGGTGGCGTGGATTCGCTCATGCGGCGGCTCCGTTGCTGTGCGCTGCGGCGGACTGCTTCAGATCTTCGGCAAGCGCGACCGTAGAGTCCAGCATGGCGGCGAGCTGCTCGCGCGGAATGCGCACCGGCCCGAACAGCGCCTGACGCAGTACCATGTATTCGGCGCGCGCGCCTTGTGCCGCCTGTCGGACCAGGCGGATGCCGCGCCGGGTCACCAGCAGCTCCTTCATCCGCACGTCGTCGAAGACGCCGATATGCCGGGTGAGGACCTCTTCGGGCGGGATCGCGTCGGGATCCTCGCATTTCACCGTCAGGTGATCGGGCCAGCCGGCGGGCAGCTTCAGCACGTGGTTGAAGTCGCCATGCGGCGAGAAGAACTCGACGTTATGGGCGCGGGCCATGACATCGCAGGGCCCGGGCACCGGAAGATCGGCCAGCAGGGTGACCCGCAGCCAGAGCGAAGGCAGCTTGCGCACGGCGATGTGGTCGACGATGGCATCGACCGTCACTTCATGGCCGCGGTAGCGGCCGCGCAGCTTCGGGTACTCGTTGGCAGCGCGGCTGAGCTCGGCGTCGCCGAGGAGGCCGCGCACGTCCTCGAACAACTGCGCGCGCTCGCGCTCGAAACGCTTCTTGTCGCGGCGGTAGATCCAGACCAGGACCGCGAGTGCCGCGAGGCAGGCTATGAGGACGTCGATGCGCATGGCTCCATCATAACAAAAGGCCGGGCAAATGCCCGGCCTTCGTTACGCATGTAACCGCAATCAATAGCCCTGGGGCTTCGGCCAGTTCATGGTGAACTGGTCGGCGCGCCGGACGTATTTGTAGCGGAACAGGTGGAACCACAGCGAGACGATCCAGTAGAAGGCCATCATCGCCAGCAGCTGGCGGCCATAGCCGAGATAGACCGCGAACATGGTCGTCACGCAGAGCACCAGCAGCACGATCGCCGGGATCGGGTGGAACGGATGCTCGAAGCCGCGGCGGATGGTGCCGACCGGCCAGTATTTGCGGAACAGCCAGATGTTGATCGGCATGAAGGTGTAGTTCAGCAGGCCCGAGAGGATCGAGAAGGTGATGATCTGGGCCAGCGGAACCTTCAAGGCGAAGACCGCCGCGATCGGAATCAGGAAGATGATCGAGCGGAACGGCGTGCGGTATTTCGGATGCACCGCGCCGAACCAGGCCGG
>JAYSFH010000056.1:3564-10086 GCA_041913405.1 Dongia sp.
CATCGAGAACCAGGCGCGCGCCGCATCGTTGATGCAGCCGTTCGCCGAGGCGATCGCCGAGAACAGGGTGCCGATGAAGAGGATGATCTCCATGGTCGGCCAGTTGATGATCTTCGCGGCGTCGTAGAGCGGCGCCAGCTCGAGATCCCAGCCGACATATTCCCAGGGCAGCAGGCCGCAGGCGATGTACCAGGTGAGCGCCGCGGCGATCAGCAGGGTGATGATGCCGGTCATGGTGCCGAGCGGCAGGGCGCGGCCCGGCGAGCGGACTTCTTCGGCGGCTTGGCAGGTGCCCTCGATGCCGAGGTAGTACCAGATGCCGAAATGCAGCGCCGCGATCACGCCGATCCAGCCGTAAGGCAGCGGTGTCAGCAGGTCGTGGTGGAGCAGCGCGGCATCGGCATGGCCGAGCACGGTCGAGAACAAGGTGCCGAAGAACAGGATCAGGATCGAGGCGAAGGCGGCCGCGGTGATGATGAAGTTCACCGTCAGCGTCATGAACACGCCGCGATAATTCAGCCAGGCCAGTGAGACCAGGGTGAACACGGTGAAGGCCCACCAGAAGTGGTCGGTGTCCGGCCCGTATATGCCGAGCGGCTCCGCCGGGTTGAGGCGGTTGACGCCGATCTGCACTAGCAGGCCCGCGACCTGGACGTCGGCCGCTTCCAGCATGGTATAGGCCAGCACCAGGTAGAGGCCGACGTTGAAGGCCATCAACGGCCCGATCGTGTGCTTGGCTTGCGCATACTGGCCGCCGGCCGCGGCGACGGTCGAGGTCACCTCGGAATCGATCATGGCGACGCAGGTATAGAGCAGGCCGATCACCCAGGCGGCGATCAGCGCGCCGAAGGCGCCGCCCTTGCCGACCGCGTAGTTCCAGCCCATGAACTCGCCGACCAGCACGATGCCGACGCCCAAGGCCCAGACATGGACCGGGCCGAGCACCTTCAGGAGGTTGAGGTTGGCGCCTTTCGGCGTTGTCGCTGCGATATCGGCCATCTCAGTGCCCCCGCTTCTGCTCGGCGGCGAAGAGCTCGTCCACGCCTTCCTTCGAACTCAGCAACTGCTCTTCGGAATATTGCGTCCCGACCTTCCAGGCGTCGGCCACCATCCAGAGCAGCATGATCGCCGACAGCGCCCAGGCGATGTATTCCAAGATCTGCCACATGGCTTCAGCCCCCTATTCGAACTTTTCGCGAATGACTTCGCGGTATTCTTTCTTCGAGGCCCAGAGCACGAAGACGTAGTAGCCGAGGATCACCACCGCGGTCAGGACCAAGCCCATCACGTCGATGTCGTATTCGAAGGGATGGGTGATGATCTCCGCGGCGCTTTCCGGCGTGTAGCCGAGCTTTTCCCATTGCTGGACCATGGTCGGGTTCTGACCGAGCGATTCCCAGCTCAACCCGGTCCAGGTCTTGGTCTCGGCGCCCGCGGCATCGGTCGCGGTCTGGTAGGTGACGCCGTCGGGCAGCTTCTCGACGCGCGAGGGCACCGCGATCTGCAGCCAGAGCGGCAGCCAGAGCGCCGCGAAGACCAATATCAATAGAAGGACGACGTCAAAAATCTGCCCGCCGCGGCTCTGCTGGGGCGGGTTGTAACGCTGCGCCATGGTCTCACTCCCCTGAAGGCCGCGTCAGCGACCGGCGTCGAGATGCTTGATGTCGGTGCCGTAGATGTGGGTCTTGTCGTGGCCGTAATGGCGCACCATCGCGCCGATCGACGCGGTGTTGAACAGCAGCAGCGCCGCCGCCGCGATCCAGCAGACGGTCTCGACCGCAGGGTTCGGGATATGGGCTCGGACCGCCAGCAGCACGAAGAGCACGGTCGCCCAGAGAGCGATCACGAAGCCCCACGCAAAGATACGGTCCCTGGAATACATCGCGTCGATGCGCGACTCGAGGTCGTTCGCCATCTTGCTCTCCCCTCTTTCCTCCCGCGCAGCTTTGGCTGGCGCGCCGCTCGCCGGTATTCCGGTCGACCGGGTTTCTTGCCCGGTCCAATTCGCGATTCGCAGAACTGGACTTGGGAAAAGCCTTTTATCACCAGTAAAGGGAGTTTACTAGCCTGAAATCAATTTTCCTGGAAAGAAACACGCGCGACTCGCCTTCGAGCCGTTAGGACTCGCGTTTCAGCGGCCGGGAAAGCAGGCTGCGGATCTCGTCGTCGATGCTGGAAGCATCCTTCAGGATTCGATTGACCGCGACGCTGATCGGCATGTCGACGCCGATGCGGGCCGCGAGTGTCGAGACCGCGGCGGCCGTGGTGACGCCTTCGGCGATGCTGCGGCGCGATGCGAGAATGTCGGCGAGCGGCTTGCCTTGCCCGAGGTCGAAGCCCAACGAGGTGTTGCGCGATTTCAGGCTGGTCGCGGTCAGGATCAGGTCGCCGATTCCGGCCAGGCCCATCAAGGTCTCGGCGCGTCCGCCTTTTGCAAGCGCGAGGCGCGCCACTTCCGCGGTGCCGCGGGTGATCAGCGCGGCGCGTGCATTCTCGCCCAGGCCCCGGCCGACCACGATGCCGCAGGCGATGGCCAGCACGTTCTTGATCGCACCCGCGACCTCGACGCCGATCGGATCGTCGGCGCCGTAAGGGCGGAAGGCACCCTGCGCCAGGGCATTCATCAGCGCCTCGACCAGGTCGGCGCGCTCGCCGGCCAGGACCACGGCGGTCGGCAGTCCGCGGGCCGCTTCCGCGGCGAAGCTCGGGCCGGAGAGGATGATGGTCGGCGCCGCGGCGAGCTCCTCCGCCGCGATCTCGTTCAAGAGCGCGCCGGTCTCGCATTCGATGCCCTTGGCGGTGATGACCAGGGCGGCGCCCTTCCAGAGCGGCGCCGCCTTGCGGCAGAAAGCGCGAAAATGCTGGGCCGGCTGCGCATAGAGCACGGCATCGGCGTCGAGCGCGCGGCCGAGATCGGTCTCGATGCGGATTGCGGGATCGAGCGCGATGCCGGGGAGATAGGTCGTGTTCTCGCGGTCACGCGCGAGCTCGGCGGCCTGTTCGGGGCGGCGCACCCAGAGCGTCACCGCACAGCCGGCGCGCTGCGCCAGAACGCTGAGCGCGGTGCCCCAGGCGCCGGCACCGACCACGGAGATGCGTTGCATCGTCATGTGAGCAAGAAGCCGCCGGCGAGTGGATCGTCGGGCTCGACGGTGAAGACCGACTGGCCGGTGTAATAAGCGCGGCCGGCGACCTCGGCGCGGATGGCGGCGAAGCGGCCGGCCTTCGCCGGTTCGGCGACGCGGCCGGTGAAGCGGCTGCCGGTGACGCTCTCGAAGGTGAAGTCCGCCGAGATCAGCGTCGGGTCGCGTGCCACGGCCAGCGCGATGCGCGCGGTGACGCCGCTGCCGGTCGGCGATCGATCGACCTCGCGCTCGGCGAAGACACAGATGTTGGCACTGGCGCCATCTCGATTCACGCCGCCCCCCTGCGTGACGCCGGTTTGGCCGTCGGTCAGGATGGTGCCGTAGAGGAAGGCGAGATCGGGTGAGTCCGGGTGATCGAGCTTCACCTGTTGTTGCACCGCCTTGGTCACGCGGTCGGCGGCATCGACCAGGTCGCGGGCCTTCGACTTGCGCACGTCGAGCCCGAAGCGTGCCGCGGGCAGGAAGGCGTAGAAGGCGCCGCCATAGCCGATGTCGAGCGTCACCTTGCCGAATCCCGGCACGTCCACATCCCGATCGAGCGCGAAGGCGAAGGCCGGCACGCTGACGAAGCTGACTTCGCCGGGACTGCCGTCTTTGAGCGCCACCTTGACGCGCACCAGGCCGCAGGGGCATTGCAGGTTGAGCCGCGCAATCTCACCTTCGGCCTTGATCAGGCCGCGGTCGAAGGCATAGCGGCCGAGCGCGATGGTCGCGTGGCCGCACATCGTGCTGTAGCCCTCGTTGTGGATGAACAACACCGCCATGTCGGCTTCGGGATGATCGGGCGCCACCGGCAATACGCCGTACATGTCGTAATGGCCGCGCGGCTCGAACATGATCAAGCTGCGGAAGTGGTCGAGGTTCTCTCGGGCGAAGCGGCGCTTGTCGAGCAGGGTCGCACCCTCGATCGCCGGGTAGCCTGAGGTCACGATCCTGACCGGCTCGCCACCGGTGTGCATCTCCACCGTCTCGATCCGGGTTGCCGCGTCCGGGCTCCGTTGCATGCTCAAAACCGTCTGCTTGATTTGCCTGGGACCGGCTGTAGTCTCGCGCGGATCGAAAGGCAAGGGCGCGGCATGTTGAGGCGGATTCTCCTGTTCGGGCTGGCGCCCCTGGTTCTGGCGCGAGCGGCGCTGGCTGAGCCGGCGCTGACCGTGGCCCTGCCGGAAGACCTGTCGCCGCGCACGGTCGGCTTCTATCTCGCCCAGGAGAAGGGCTACTACGCCGCGGCCGGCGTCGCCGTGACCTTGACGGCGCCCGCCGCGGACAGCCGGCCCAGCGATGCCCTGGCGCAGAAGAAGGCCGATCTCGCGGTCGAGCTGATGCCGATTGCCTTGAAGCGCCGCGAGGCCGGCGACAAGCTGGTCCATGTCGCGCAGATCTTCCGCAAGGCCGGGATGGAAGTCGTTTGCCGCCCAGCGATCGCCGAGCCGGCCGATTTGAAGAATCACGTGGTGGGGGTCTGGTTCGGCGGGCTGGAAAGCTCGTTCTATGCCTGGCTCGCCGGGCTCGCCCTGAACCCGTTCGGCGGGCCGGGCAGCGTCACGGTGCTGCGGCAGAATTACGGGCTGCAATCCTTCCAGCGCTTCCAGTCGGATTGCATCACCACCTTCAACTACGCCGCACCCCTGGACTTCGCCGCGGCCAAGATCGCCTTCGATGGCTTGAAGACCTATGGCTACCAGGAGATCGGGCAGGCGACCCTGGAAGACGGACTCTATGCGCGCGAGGCTGACCTCGCTGAGCCGGAGCGGGTCGCGGCCTTCGCCCGCTTCCTGGAAGGGGCGCGCCGCGGCTGGCAGCTGGCGCATGTCTCGCCGAAGGCGGCCTTCGACCTGCTGCGCGCCGATCCGAAATTCGCCGCGCTCGACCCCGCCCTGCTGCGGCAGGCGATCGACACGGTGGATGATCTCCTGGATCTGGAAAAGGGGCCGATGGGCAAGCTCGACCCGGACGCCTATGACCGCACGGTCAACCTGCTGCTGACCGCGGCTCCCGATCCGGTGCTGAGCCGGGCGCCGGCCGGCGCCGTCAGCGACGCGGTGGTGAAGGCGGCGCGCTGACCGGCGCCCGGTTGATTTTAATCAACGCGGGCACGGGACGCCTCGCCCTATTCTCGCTCCCGCGCGGCTGGACCGCGCGGGCTGCGAGAGGAGTGAACAACATCATGGGTAAGCTTTACGTCTGCGCCGTGGATGGCTCGAAGGCCGCCGACCGGGCGGCCGCCTGTGCGGTCGATCTCGCCAAGTCGGGCGGCGCGAAACTCTGTTTCCTCAACATCAACGTGGTGCCGACCCGGTCGCGCAAGACCTACTTCTGGGACGCGACCCTGGTCGCCGCCGCCGAAGCCCAGTCGAACAACCAGCTGGCCGCCGCGGCCAAGGTGGCGAAGGGTGCCAAGTTCGGCAACTACGACTGCGTCATCGCCAGCGGCAGCAACGTCGCCGATGCGATCGTCGCCTATGCCCAGAAGCAGAAGGCCGACCACGTGATCGTCGGCACCGGAACGACCAACGAGCTCGCCCGGATGTTCCTGGGCTCGGTCGCGACCGCGGTGGTCTCGCACGCGCCCTGTCCGGTCACCGTCGTGAAGTGACGATGCTGCTCTAAGCACCATCGTCACGAATGTCCGCGAACACGGACGGGGCGACCATGACGAACGCACAAGGAGCTCACCCGTTCGTCAGTCCAGCGTGCGGCGGTAGCGCAGCAGCGCCAGCGCCGAGACCAGCAGCATGAAGACGAGGATCGGCCAGAGTTCCGGCCAGATCTCCACCCAGCCATTGCCTTTCAGCAGCACGCCGCGGATGATCCGCAGGAAGTGCGAGAGCGGCAGGGTCTCGCCGATCCACTGCGCCCAGACCGGCATGCCGCGGAACGGGAACATGAACCCCGAGAGCAGCAACGACGGCAGGAAAAAGAAGGTCGAAAGCTGCATCGCCTGCAGCTGGTTGGTGGCCAGCGTCGAGAACGTAAAACCAACCGCGAGGTTGGCGGCAATGAAGATGATCGCCGCGATGCTGAGGATCGTCAGCGAGCCTTCGAACGGCACCTGGAACAGAAACTTCGCCGCCATGAGGATGATCGCAACCTGGACATAGCCGACGAAGATGAAGGGCACGATCTTGCCCAGCATCACCTCGATCGGCCGGACCGGCATGGCGAGCAGGTTCTCCATGGTGCCGCGCTCGCGTTCGCGGGTCATGGCGAGTCCGGTCATCATGATCATCGTCATGGTGAGGACGACGCCGATCAGGCCGGGGACCACGTTGTACTGGCTGATGCCTTCCTCGTTGTAGCGGCGCTGAATCCGGAGCTCGAAGGGTGTCGGGTTGGGCGCCAAACCCGCCAGCGGGCCTTTGAGGTCATGCTGCAG
>JAYSFH010000056.1:10096-10368 GCA_041913405.1 Dongia sp.
CGGTGGCGTCGGCCTCGACCGCGACGGCCGGCCGGCGGCCGCGAATGAGATCGTCGCTGAAATGCGGCGGGATGGTGATCGCGAACTGGATCTCGCCGGTCTTCAGCATCCAGTCAGCCTCGCGTTCGGTGACTGGGGCGTCGAGGAAGCGGAAGTAGTCGGTGTTCTCGATCGCCGAGACGATGGAACGGGTGAAGGTCGAGTTCTCGCCCATGACCAGCGCCGCCGGCAGGTTCTTCGGATCGGAGTTGATCGCATAGCCGAACAGGACG
>JAYSFH010000056.1:10385-12536 GCA_041913405.1 Dongia sp.
CATCGGCACGCCGATCATCATGCCGAAGGTGATGCGGTCACGGCGCATCTGCACGAATTCCTTCATGAAGACGGCGATGAAGCGTTTGAGAGAGAAGAGGTTCATCGGTCGTTGTGGCTCATTGGAAGTTATCTTGGGCCCGGCCCATCAGGTCGATGAACACGTCCTCGAGGCTGGGCTCGACACGCTGCCAGCGGAACTTCGGATCACCGCGCTCCGCTGCAGTGGCGGCGTCGAGCGCCGCGGCGTCACGGCCGCAGACATGGAGCACGGCACCGAAGGGCGCCACCATATCCACGCCCGCGCGACTCTGCAGCGCGTGGGAGAGCGTCACGATCTCGGCGCCGTCGCTGCCGACCGGCTCGACCGACCAGGCGGAGAGATGCGCGGAGGCAATCACCTGCGGCACGGTGCCGCGCGCGAGCAGCTTGCCGTAGGCGATGTAGAGAATCTCATGGCAGCGCTCGGCTTCGTCCATGTAATGGGTGCTGACCAGGACGGTCAGGCCCTGGTGCGCCAAGGTGTGGATCTGGTCCCAGAAGTCGCGCCGCGCCTTCGGGTCGACGCCGGCCGTGGGCTCGTCCAGCAGCAGCAGTTGCGGCTCGTGCAGGATGCAGGCGGCGAGCGCCAGGCGCTGCTTCCAGCCACCGGAGAGCTTGCCGGCCAGCTGGTTCGCGCGCTCGGCCAGGCCGAGGCGCTCCAGCGCGTGATCGACCCGCGCGCCGATGCGGTCAAGACCGTAGACTCGCGCCACGAAGACCAGGTTCTCGCGGATGGTGAGGTCCTCATAGAGGCCGAACTTCTGGGTCATGTAGCCGACTTGGCGCTTGATCCGGTCGGCCTGGGTAAGGATGTCGTAGCCGAGGCAGGTGCCGGTTCCCCCGTCGGGGGTGAGCAGGCCGCAGAGCATGCGGATGGTCGTGGTCTTGCCGCTGCCGTTCGGCCCGAGGAAGCCGTAGATCTGGCCGCGGTTGACCGTGAGGTCGAGCTCGGAGACGACCTTGCGGCCTTCAAAGCTCTTGGACAGGCCCCTGACGTCGATGACCGAGGCGGCGGTCACGGCGCAGGGTCCGCTTCGATCGGCTGGCCGGGATGCCAGGGTTGCGCGGTATCATCCGGGCGCGCCTCGATCAGATAGACCAGCTTGGCGCGGCTCTCGCGGCTGTAGATCACCGGCGGGGTGAATTCCGCGGTGGTGGCGATGAAGCTGATCGTGGCGGTCTGGCCGGGCGCGCACCCGTCGCAGGCGATGTCGAGCTTCCCGCCGATCTTGTAGGCGCCGAGCTGCGGCTCCGGCACGTAGAGCCGGAGCTTCAGGTTGGGCGGCGGCAAGAGCTGCAGCACGGCGGCGCCGGCGCTCACCTCTTCGCCGGCGCGGAAGAAGACATCCTCGATCCGGCCGTCTGCCGAGGCGACGACCGTGCGCTGGTCGAGTGCCCATTGCGCCGAGGCCAGCGCGGCTTCGGCTTCGCTGACGGCGTGTTCGGCGGTGGCGATCTGCGCGACACGGGCGGGCAGCTTCGCGGCCGCCAGACGTGCGGTGTATTCGGCGATGTGGCCACGGTCGGTGAGCAGCGCGGATTCCGCCTGGTCCACCTCCTCTTCGCCGACGATCCTGTCCTTCACCATCTTGCGCCGGCGCTCGACCCGCGGCACCGAGAGAGTCATCGAGGCCTTGGCCGCGTCGAGCTGAGCCTGAATGATCGCCAGTTCTTCCGAGCGCTGGCCGGTCTGGAGGTCGGCGAGATCCGCCTTCGCCTTGTCCAGCGCGGCCCTGGCCTGGTCGAGCTTTGCGGTCTCGTCCGTGGCATCGAGGGTGAACAGCCTGGCACCGGCGGTGACGCTGTCGCCGCGCTGCACCGCGACTTGCGTGATGCGGCCGGCGGCAACCGGCGCGACATAAACGTAGTCGGCCTCGACATAGCCGAGCAGGCCGGAGCGCGAGGGCCGATCGCAGGCGGCGAGCAGCAACAGGGCGGTAAGGAAGATGAAGAGGCGGGGCATTGGTCTCACTCCCCTTTTCCGTCGGCGGCGAGGCCACGGAGCAGGAATTCGCTGTGTTGCCGCAGCAGCGCGGCGAAATCGAAGCGACGGTTGTCGAGATGCTCGAAGGTGTTGCGCCAGAGTGCGGTCAGCAGGAAGGGCGCGATC
>JAYSFH010000057.1:0-3103 GCA_041913405.1 Dongia sp.
TCTCCCGACCATCGAATGGCTGGAGCAGGAGCTGCTCGACTATTCCGGGGGCGTCTTGATGATCAGCCATGACCGCGCCTTCCTCAATCGCCTCACCCAGCGGCTGCTCTGGCTCGACCGTGGGCGGCTGTTCGAGCATGACGGCGGCTTCGCCGAGTTCGAGGACTGGTCGCAGCGGATCATCGAGCAGGAATCCGCCGAGGCCTATCGCCTGAAGAAGAAGATCGAGCAGGAAGAATACTGGCTGCAGCGCGGCGTGACGGCGCGGCGCTCGCGCAACGAAGGCCGGCGACGCAACCTGTTCGCCCTGCGCGAGCAGCGCCGCACCAGCCTGAAGGCGCAAGGCGTCGCCAAGCTGGAGCTGGGCGAGGCGGAGTCCGGCGGGCGCCTGGTGATCGAGGCCAGGGACATCTCCAAGTCCTATACCCGGCCCGACGGCAGCATCCTCCCGATCGTGAAGAATTTCTCGACCCGGATCCTGCGCGGCGATCGGGTCGGTTTGATCGGACCCAACGGCGCCGGCAAGACCACCTTGCTGAAGATCCTGACCGGCGAGATCGCGCCGGATTCCGGCAAGATCCGGCTTGGCATCGGCTTGAAGCCGATCAGCCTCGACCAGCGGCGCGAAGGTTTCGATCTCGAAGCAACCTTGTGGAAGACGCTGGCGCCGGGCGGCGGCGATTCCATCATGGTCAACGGCCGGCAGAAACACGTGGTCGGTTACCTGCGCGACTTCCTGTTCGACGAGAAGCAGGCGGTGATGCCGGTGCGCGCCCTCTCCGGCGGCGAGCGCGCGCGCCTGCTGCTGGCGAAGCTGTTCGCCCAGCCGTCGAACCTGGTGATCCTGGACGAGCCGACCAACGATCTCGACATGGATACGCTGGACCTCCTGCAGGAGGTCCTGGGCGAATACGACGGTACCGTGCTGATCGTCAGCCATGACCGCGACTTCCTCGACCGCCTGACCACCAGCGTGATCGCGGTCGAAGGCGAGGGCCGGGTGGCCGAGTATCCCGGCGGCTACAGCGACTATCTCGTTCAGCGGCCCGCGCCGCAGAAGGCCGAAGCCAAGGCCGCGCCGCGTGCCGCGGCCGAACCGCGCCCGGCGCGGGTCGAGCCGAAGCTCAGCGGCAAGGAAGCGAAGGAACTCTCCGACCTGCCGGCGAAGATCGCGGCGCTGGAGAAGGACATCGCCACCATCGAGGGTGCCCTGCACGATCCCGACTTCTATGCCCGCGACGTCGACAAGTTCAAGAAGGCGAGCGAGCTGCTCTCGGCCAAGAAGCAGGCGCTGGAAGCCGCAGAGCTGCGCTGGCTGGAGCTCGAGGATAAGCAGGCGCAGCTTCAGCAATCCACATGAAGCCGCAGCATTTCCTGGCGCTGGCCTTCGCCCAGGTGCTCTGGGGCGCCAACTTCGCGGTCCTGAAGCTCGGTCTCGACACCTGGCCACCGCTGTTCTTCGTGGCTTTGCGGCTGGGCGCGGTCGGGCTGTTGCTGCTGCCCTTCGTCGGCTTGCCGAAGCGTTCGCAACTGCCGGGCCTGCTGCTGCTGGCGCTGCTGCTGGGTGTCATCCACTTCGGCACCTTGTTCACCGGCATCGCGATGGCGGATGCCGCGACCTCGTCGATCATCATCCAGATCCAGGTACCGCTCTCGGCGCTGGCGGCGGCCGCCTTCTTCGGCGATCGGATCGGCTGGCGGCGCTGGTCCGGGATGTCGCTGTCGATCCTGGGCATCGCGCTGCTGGTCGGCCGGCCGGCCTTTGTCGGCGGTTGGATTGCCGTGGCGCTGATCCTGGTGGCATCGGTCTCCTGGGTCGCGGCCAATATGCAGATCAAGCGGCTGGCCGCCGATGTCAGCGGCTGGCAGCTCAATGCCTGGCCGGCCTTGCTGGCGGCGCCGATGATGCTGGTCCTGTCGGCACTGACCGAGCACGGCCAGGTCGAGACCTTGCGCAGCGCCGGCAGCGCCGCCTGGTTCGCCATGGCCTATCAGGTCATCGTGACGACCGCGCTCTGCTATGGGCTCTGGTTCGCGATGATGCGGCGCTATCCGGTCAGCCAGGTCATGCCCTTCACCTTGCTCGAGCCGGTGTTCGGCGCCTTGACCGCGGTCCTCCTGCTGAACGAGTCCTGGGATTGGCAGATGGTGGTCGGCGCGCTGGTGACGGTCTCCGGCCTCGCCATCATCGTCGTCCGCAAGCCGCAATCTGTCGAGCAGCCGGTCGGGCCGGGGGCGTAAATGAATGCGTCACCGCCGGACTTGATCCGGCGGTCTTGTTCCGGCGGCGCGAGATGCCCGGGTCAAGCCCGGGCATGACGATGAAAATAAGAACTGTTAGCCTGACCTCATGAAGATCACCCGCATCCGACTCTACCGCCAGTTCCAGCCGTTCCGGGACGGGCCCTATACCTGCTCCGGCAATCGCACGGCCTTGGGCTTCGATTCCGCGATCGTCGCCATCGACACCGACCAGGGGCTTACCGGCTGGGGCGAGATGGCGCCGCTCGGCAGCTTCTATTCGGAGGCGTTCAGCGCGGGCGCGCGCGCCGGCATCGAAGAGCTGGCGCCGATCCTGGTCGGCCAGGACCCGACCCAGAGTGCGCGGATCGCCGACCTCATGGATCTCCATATGATGGGCCAGCCTTATGTGAAGGCGGCACTCGACATGGCTTGCTGGGACCTGAAGGCCCGGGCGGCAGGGCAGCCGCTCTGCGAGACCCTGGGCGGCCGGTTCGGCGAAGGCATCACCCTCTATCGCTCGATCTCGCAGGAAGCGCCCGAGGCGATGGCGAAGCGCGCGCAGAAGTATCTCCAGGAAGGCTATCGCCGGCTGCAGGTGAAGGTCGGCGGAGATCCCGCCGTGGATATCGAACGCTTCCAGGCGGTGCGCGCGGCGGTGCCGGGCGACGTCGTGCTGTTCTGCGACGCCAACGGCGGCTGGACCCTGCAGCAGGCGCGGCGCTTCCTGCTCGGCGTCGGCAATGCGGACTTCACCTTGGAGCAGCCCTGCTTCTCCTATGCGGAATGCCGCGCACTTCGGCAGCAATGCCGGCAACCGATGGTGCTCGACGAATCCATCACCTCGCTGGAAGCGCTGCTG
>JAYSFH010000057.1:3113-5552 GCA_041913405.1 Dongia sp.
GAACGCGATCCACGACGGCGTCGCCGATGGCGTCACGGTGAAGATTTCGCGGGTCGGCGGGATCGGCAAGGCGCAGCTGATCCGCGACGTCGCGGTCGCTTCGCGGCTGCAGGTGACGGTCGAGGATACCGGCGGCGCCGAGATCGATACCGCGGCGATGATCCATCTGTCGCTCTCCACGCCGGAACATCTCCGCACCCATACGGTCGATTTTCACAACTGGGTTTCGCTCGGACACGGTGACGGTATTCCGCCGGTCAGGGACGGCATCCTCTACCCGCCGGCCGGTCCGGGTCTCGGCATCGCGGTGCGCGAGGCCGAGCTGGGCTCGCCGATCTTCGAGACCGCAGCATGAAGCTCCGCGACCTCGGCTGGATGCTGCTGATCCAGGCGATCTGGGGCGTCAACTTCGTCGTGGTGAAGCTCGGCCTCGACCACATGCCGCCGCTCTTCTTCGTGGCGCTGCGCTTCAGCCTGGCGGCGCTCATCCTGGTGCCCTTCTCGGGCCTGCCGCGGGCGCATCTGAAGCGGGTGATCCCGCTCTCCTTCACCCTCGGCGTGATGCATTTCACCCTGATCTACACCGGCATGCATTACCTCGATGCCGCGACCACGGCGATCGCGGTGCAGCTGCAGGTGCCGTTCGCGGCCATCCTTGCGGCGATCTTCTTCAAGGAGACGCTGCACTGGCGGCGGATCACGGGAATGATCATTGCCTTCGCCGGCATCGTGACGATCGCGGGGCAGCCGCAATTCCTCGCCCATCCCTGGCCCTTGGCCTCGGTGATTGCGGCCGCCCTGGTCTGGTCGATCGCCAACATGCAGGTGAAGGCCCTGGGCGACGAGATCGATGCCGTGCAGCTGAATGGCTGGATCGCGATCCTGGCCGCGCCGCAGTTGTTGGTCGTCTCCTATGCGCTCGAAGGCGGCCATTGGCCCAGCCTCGTCGAGATCGGCTGGGGCGGCGCCTTCGCGCTGGCCTACCAGGCGGTGATCGTGGCCGCCTTCAGCTATTGGATCTGGTACAATCTGATGCGGCGCTATCCGGTCAACCTGGTGATGCCCTTCATGCTGCTGCAGCCTTTGATCGGCGCCGCCTCCGGCGTCGTCTTCCGCAACGAGGTGATCACCATGCCGATGGTGATCGGCGGCATCGGCATCCTGATCGGTGTCGCGATCATCATCATCCGCCGCCCGGCCGTGATTGCCCCTTCGACCAAGACCGGTATCTAGCCCATGAGCATCGTCGAGCTCCCATCGCCCAACTACAACCATCGCAACGCGCCGATCGACATCCTGCTGCTGCATTACACCGGCATGCAGAGCGCGCAGGCGGCGCTGGACCGGCTGTGCGACCCGACCGCCAAGGTGAGCGCGCATTATGTCGTCGATGAGGACGGCACCACCTATCAGCTGGTCGAGGAGCAGTATCGCGCCTGGCATGCGGGTGCGGCCTACTGGGGCGGGACCAAGGACATCAATGCCCATGCGATCGGGATCGAGATCGTCAATCCGGGCCATGAGTTCGGCTATCGCGCCTTTCCGATGCGCCAGATGGAAGCCGTGCTGGATCTCGCCAAGGAGATCGTCGCGCGACATGGCATCGCGCCTTCGCGCGTGCTCGGCCATTCCGACGTGGCGCCTTTGCGCAAGGAAGATCCCGGCGAGCTCTTCGATTGGCATTATCTCGCCGAGAACGGGGTCGGGCTCTGGCCGGAGCCGAAGCCCTGCGCCTGGAGCGATGCCGAGTTCCTGCTGAAGCTCGGCGGCTACGGCTATGATCTCGAGGGACCCAAGGATGCCGAGCCGGCCAAGGTGCGGCATGCGGCGGTGATGGCTTTCTCGCGGCACTTCCGTCCGGCGCGGCTGTCATCGCTGCCGGACCCGCAGCTCAAGGCGGTGCTGAACGGATTGATTGACTTGGCCGCGGCGGAAGCCTAACTCACCCCTCGCCAGATGACCGGATGGCCGCTCTTCTCGAAAGGGAAGGGAGGAAAGTCCGGGCTCCATGGAAGAACGGCGCCGGTTAACGGCCGGCGGGCGCGAGCCCAGGGAAAGTGCCACAGAGAACAGACCGCCGGTCACACGGGTTCGCCCCGTTCATCGGCAAGGGTGAAACGGTGCGGTAAGAGCGCACCGCGCGGCCGGCAACGGACGCGGCACGGCAAACCCCGCCGGGAGCAAGACTGCATAGGAGGATGGAGCCGGGGCAACTCGGCTCGGGCGGCTTCCGCGCCAGATCCTCGGGTAGGTCGCGTGAGGCGGTCGGCAACGACCGTCCCAGAGGAATGGCCATCCAGGGGCCGCAGGGCCCCGGACAGAACCCGGCTTACAGGTCATCTGGCACTTCTCCCCGCGCCGAAGCGGAACCTACGGGGAACATCCCAAACCCTTGAACCATCGCGATTCAAGGCCTTGATCCAATTCCACTTTAAGGAC
>JAYSFH010000057.1:5562-12418 GCA_041913405.1 Dongia sp.
ATTGATTCCGTTGACTCTCATTTGCGCTGCAATGCGCAAAAATCGGAAAAATCCAAGATTTTCCATAGAGTTACGGCCAATTCCCATTGACGCCCATATGATCCCATGATATCCCATCAATCCACTTGCTATTCCCAGTTCCGACGGGCGGGTCGGTCCTGGATCCCAAGGCATTCCGATGGCGGCGCCGGCCATCAAGGGGCGCGTTCCCTGAAGCCCGACAGTCCCGATCCAGGGGGCGAGGGCGACAATCCGGAACGTGAGTGCGCGGTCGATGGCTGTGTTCATCGATACCTTCATCAACAAGATCGACCGGAAGGGCCGCGTTTCCGTCCCCGCGCCCTATCGCGCCGCGCTGGTCGGTCAGTTGTTCCAGGGCATCGTCGCCTTCCCCAGCTTCAAGCATCCCGCCATTCAATGCGCCGGCATGGATTGGATGACCGCGCTCACCGAGACGGTGAACAAGGTCGACCTCTTCTCCGACGAGCATGACGATCTGACCGCGTCGGTCTTCGCCGACGCCAAGCAACTCGCCTTCGACGGCGAGGGACGAATCATGTTGCCCGAAAGTTTGGCGCAGCATGCCGCGATCGGCGAGGCCGCCGCCTTCGTCGGTCGCGGACATACTTTCGAGATCTGGCAGCCGGAAGCGCTCGAGGCCTACAAGGCCGAGGCGCGCCGCCGGGCGCTGGAAAAGGGCCGCACGCTCCCCGGCAACGGCGGTGGCAAATGAGCCAGCTCCACAAGCCGGTCCTGCTCAGGGAAGTGATCGAGGCGCTGCTGCCGGCCGGTCGCAACCATGACGGCGCGATCTTCGTCGATGGCACTTTCGGCGCCGGCGGCTATACCCGCGCGTTGCTCGACGCCGCGAATTGCACGGTCTTCGCGATCGACCGCGATCCCGACGCGATCAAGGGCGCGGCGCCGCTGATCGAGCGCTATCCGGGCCGGCTGCACGTCATCCAGGGCCGGTTCGGCGATCTCGCGCGCCTCATGGCCGAGCGCGGCGTCGATGCGGTCAACGGCATCACCTTCGATTTCGGCGTCTCCTCGATGCAGCTCGACCAGGCGGCGCGGGGCTTCTCCTTCCGCTTCTCCGGTCCGCTCGACATGCGGATGGAGCAGGCGGGTCCCAGCGCCGCCGACCTCGTGAACGCGATGGCCGAGCGGCCGCTCGCCGATCTCATCTTCACCTTCGGCGAGGAGCGCCAGGCGCGCCGCATCGCCCGCGCCATCGTCGCCGCCCGCGACCTGGCACCGATCGAGACCACCGACCGCCTGGCCGAGATCGTGCGCCGCGCCATCGCCAAAGGACCTGGGGGCAAGCCGAATCCCAACCAGATCGATCCGGCGACCCGCACCTTCCAGGCTTTGCGTATCGCGGTGAACGACGAGCTGGGCGAGATCGATCGCGGCCTCGCCGCGGCGGAGCAACTGCTCGCACCCGGCGGCCGGCTCGCCGTGGTGTCGTTCCATTCGCTGGAGGATCGCCGGGTGAAGCAATACCTGCGCGACCGCGCCGGCGCCGCGCCCAAGGGCTCGCGGCATCTGCCCGTCGCCAAACAGGATGAGGCGAAGCCGGTCTTCCGCCTGATCGCCGCCGGCGGCATCACCGCATCCGAGGCCGAGCTCCGCGAGAATCCGCGCTCGCGCTCGGCGCGGCTGCGCGTGGCGGAAAAGGTGGCGGCATGATCCGGCTCGGCACCTTCGTCTGGCTCGCACTCCTCACCATGATCGGCGTCGGCCTCTACCAGGTCGAGCTCGGCGTGCTGGCGAAGGAATCCGAGCTGCGGCAGATCAACCGCCAGATCGATGCCAACCGCGATGCGACCCATGTGCTGGAAGCGGAGTGGAGCTACCTGAACGATCCGACGCGGCTCGCCGATCTGGCGCGGCGCTACACCGACCTCGCCCCCGCGACGCCGACCCAGATCGCCGGTTTCGACCGTCTGGTGCCGCGCCCGCCCGCGGGCCAGCCTTTCGAGCGCGGCCTGCATGAGGGCGGAGCGGCCGGCGCCGCGGCGCTGCTCGCCAGCATGAAGGGCTCGGAGCCCGATGCCGACGCGCCGAAGACTGCGACCGCCGCGACCTTCTCCACCGCGACCGCGTCTGACGCCGACGAGAAGTCGCCGGTCAAGCCGACCGACGAGCAGGCCGAAGCGGATGATGTGATCAACGCCATTCTCGCCGACATGAAGAAGGCGCAGGAATGAAGAACTGGCTCCGCCGCAAGCAACGCCCGCAGCCGGGCTTCGACATCCGCCAGCCGCAGCCGGTGATTGATCCGATGGCGATCGAGCCGGAGCTTTCCGGCGTGCAGTCGCGCGTGCTCGAGACCAGCCACAACCGGCTGATGCTGGGCGCCGGCCTGTTCGGCGTCGCCTTCCTGGTGATCACCGTGCGGCTCGCCATGGTGACCTTGCTGCCGCAAGAGCAGGATCCGGCGCTGGCGCACAAATCCGGCGTGGCGCCGGTCGCCGACCGCGCCGACATCATCGACCGCAACGGCGTCGTGCTCGCGACCTCGCTGACCACCGCTTCGCTGTTCGCCAACCCGTCGCAGATCCGCGATCCGGACGACACCGCCGAGCGGCTGAACATGGTGCTGCCGGATCTCAACATCGCCTCGACCGCGGCGAAGCTCGACACCGACAAGACCTTCATCTGGCTGAAACGCAACCTGACGCCCAAGCAGCAGGATGGCGTGAACCGTCTCGGCATCCCGGGGCTCTACTTCCAGATGGAGACCAAGCGCATCTATCCGCAGGGTTCGCTCACTTCGCATGTCGTCGGCTTCACCGACGTGGACAGCCGCGGCTTGGCCGGCGTCGAGCGCTCGTTCGACGACCTGCTCTCCGGCGGCCAGCGGCCGCTGCAGCTCTCGATCGACATCCGCATCCAGCACATCGTCCATGAGGAGGTTTCGCGCGCGATCGCCGACTTCAACGGCATCGGCGGCGTCGGCGTCGTCACCGACATCAAGACCGGCGAGGTGCTGTCGCTGGTCTCGCTGCCGGACTTCGACCCGACCGACCCCGGCAAAGCCGATGCGGATACGCGCTTCAACCGCGCGACGCTCGGCGTGTTCGAGATGGGCTCGGTCTTCAAGATCTTCAACACCGCGATCGCGCTCGATTCCAAGACCTGCAAGATCAGCGACGGCTTCGACGCGAGCAAGCCGATCAAGATCAGCCGCTTCACGATCAGCGACTTCCACGGCAAGAACCGCTGGCTCTCGGTGCCGGAGATCTTCACCTATTCCTCCAACATCGGTTCGGCCAAGATGGCCGACGCGTTCGGCGCCGAGGTGCAGCAGAGCTACCTGGCGAAGCTCGGATTGCTGGACAAGTCGCCGATCGAGCTGCCGGAAGTCGGCATGCCGATGTATCCGGCTGCCAAGAACTGGAAGCGCATCAACACCATGACCGTCTCCTACGGACATGGCGTGTCGGTCAGCCCGTTCCAGCTCGTCACCGCGATGTCGGCGACCATCAACAAGGGCCTGTTGATCACGCCGACGATCTTGAAGCGGACCGCGAACGAGGTTCCGGACGGGCATCGCGTCGTCTCGGAAAAGACCTCGACCGCGATCCGGCAGCTGATGCGCCTGGTGACCCTGGTCGGCACCGGCAAGTTCGCCAACACGCCCGGCTACCAGGTCGGCGGAAAGACCGGCACGGCCGACAAGGAGAAGGGCGGGCGCTATTCCGAGCATGCCAACCTCGCTTCCTTCCTGGCCGCGTTCCCGATGGACGATCCCAAATACGCGATCCTGGTCATGGTCGATGAGCCGAAGGGCAACAAGAAGAGCCATGGCTACGCGACCGGCGGCTGGGTCTCCGCGCCGGCGGTGGGCTCGATCGTCGAGCGCATGGCGCCGCTGATGGGCATCAGCCCGATGCCGGTGCCGTCGCCCGAGGAGGAGAATCCCCTGGTCGCGCTGGTGCCGGACTACGATTCACCCGCCTCAAAAAAATCAAATTCATTGGTGATGCAGGTGAAAGCCACGGGCGACGCCGAATCGAAATCGGTGGCCGCAGAACCGGCGGCTCCTGGAGCTCCACTTGAGGCTGAATGATTTGATCTCCGCGACCGACATCCTGGCGGCCAGCGCCGAAGCACTGAAGGCGAGCGGGCCGCTCGATGTCGAGATCGCCGGCATGACCGCGGATTCCCGCCAGGTCGCGCCGGGTTTCCTGTTTGCAGCCTTGCCGGGCACCCAGGTCGATGGCCGCGAGTTCGTGCCGGCTGCGATCAAGGCCGGTGCCGCGGCATTGCTGCTGCCGGAGGGGAGCCGGATCTCGGTGCCGTCGGAAGTCGCCGTGTTGACGGCACCGAATCCGCGCCGTGCCCTGGCGCTGATGGCGGCGCGCTTCGCCGGCGCGCAGCCGAAGATCGTCGTCGCCGTCACCGGCACCAGCGGCAAGACCTCGACCACGGTCTTCGCGCGGCAGCTCTGGTCGCTGCTCGGCCATCGCGCCGGTAGCCTCGGCACGATCGGCGTCTTCGCGCCCGGCTACGAGCGAGCCGAATCCCTGACCACGCCCGATCCGATCGAGCTGCACCGCATCCTGGCGGAGCTCGCCCACGCCAACGTCGATCACCTGGCGATCGAGGCCTCCAGCCACGGCCTCGACCAGTACCGGCTGGACGGCGTGCAGCTCGCTGCCGCCGCCTTCACCAATCTCTCGCGCGACCATCTCGACTATCACCCGACGATGGAAGCCTATCTCGCCGCCAAGCTGCGGCTGTTCGAGGAATTGCTCCCGGCCGGCGCCGCCGCGGTGGTCAATGCCGACATCGAGCCGGCGGCGCGGGTGCGCGAGATCGCCAAGCGGCGCGGGTTGCGGCTGATCTCCTTCGGCAAGAGCGGAACCGAGATCAAGCTCTTGAAGCAGATTCCGGGCGCCCATGGCCAGACCCTGGAGCTCGAGGTGCTGGGCCAGCGGCACACCGTGACCTTCCCGGTGGTCGGCATCTTCCAGGCCGAGAACCTGCTGGCGGCTCTGGGTCTCGTCATCGGCGCCGGTGCCGATGCGGAGAAGGCGATCGGCATGATCGCCAACGTCTCCGGCGTGCATGGCCGGATTGAGCATGTGGCGACGACGCCTTCCGGCGCCTCGATCTATGTCGATTACGCGCATAAGCCGGCCGGCCTCGAAGCAGTGCTGACCACTTTGCGCCCGCATGCGGAAGGGCGGCTGTTCGTGCTGTTCGGCTGCGGCGGCGACCGCGATCCCGGCAAGCGGCCGCAGATGGGCGAGATCGCCACCAAGCTCGCCGATCGCGTCATCGTCACCGACGACAACCCGCGCAGCGAGGATCCGGCCAAGATCCGCGCCGCGATCCTGGCCGGCGCGCCTTCGGCCGTCGAGATCGGCGATCGGGCCGAGGCGATCAAGGTCGCGATCGGCGAATTGAAAAAGGGCGACCTGCTGGTGATCGCCGGCAAGGGCCACGAGACCTACCAGATCATCGGCAAGGTGAAGCATCCGTTCGATGACAGTGCGGTTGCGCGCTCCGTCGTCGCGGACCTGGGCCAAGGCGGTGCGCGATGAGCGAAGCGCGCGCACTCTGGACCGCCGCCGAGATCGCTGCCGCCACCAACGGGCAGGCGGGCAAGCGGTTCAGCGCAAACGGCGTCTCCATCGACAGCCGCAAGATCGCGCAAGGTGATCTTTTCGTCGCCCTGCACGGACCCAACTTCGACGGCAACGACTTCGTCGCCGGCGCGCTGACCGCCGGTGCGGCGGGCGCGCTGGTCGATCGCCTGCCGGGCAGCATGGCGGCCGACATGCCGGTCGTGGTGGTCGAAGACACGCTCAAGGGCTTGGCCGATCTCGGCGGCGCGGCGCGGTCGCGCACGCCGGCGAAATTCACCGCGGTCACCGGGAGCGTCGGCAAGACCAGTACCAAGGAAGCGCTCAAAGCCGCGCTGGAACCCTTCGGCCGCACCTATGCCAGCGTCGGCAATCTGAACAACCATTGGGGCGCGCCGCTCTCGCTCTCGCGGATGCCGCGTGACACCGAATACGGCGTGTTCGAGCTCGGCATGAACCATGCGGGCGAGATCACGCCGCTGTCCAAGCTGGTGAAGCCCGAGGTCGCGATCATCACCACGGTCGAGGCGGTGCATATCGAATTCTTCCCCTCGGTGGCCGAGATTGCCGATGCCAAGGCCGAGATCATGGACGGCATGGATGCAAATGGCACCGTGGTGCTGCCGCGCGACAACCCGCACTACGACCGGCTGGTGGCGCATGCCAAGCGCCGCGGCATCGCCAATATCCTCTCCTTCGGCAGCGATGCCGGCGATGCCAAGCTGATCGATTGCGTGGTCTCGCCGACCGGCAGCCGCGTCACCGCTGAGGTGATGGGCCAGCGGGTGAACTACGCGCTGGGCCTCCCCGGCCTGCACCAGGCCAAGAACAGCCTCGCGGTGCTGGCCGCGGTGAAGGCGCTGGGTCTCGACCTCGCGACCGCTGCGGCCGCTCTCGGCGGGCTGGCGGCGCTGAAGGGCCGCGGCGCGCGCGAGACGCTGATGCTGGTCTCCGGGCCGATCACCCTGCTCGACGAATCCTACAACGCGAGCCCGGCCTCGGTGCGCGCGGCCCTGTCCCTGCTCGCCGCTTCGCAGCCGGAAGGCAACGGCCGGCGGATCGCCGTGCTCGGCGACATGCGCGAGCTCGGCGCCAGCGGGCCGATGCTGCACCGGGAGCTGATGCCGGACATCGTGGCTTCCGGTGTCGAGCATGTCTTCCTGGTCGGCCCGATCATGCAGGAGCTGAACGCGGTCCTGCCGCAGCAGATCCGGGCCGGGCATTGGATGGAATCGACCGAGGTGATCCAGCCGCTG
>JAYSFH010000058.1:0-2457 GCA_041913405.1 Dongia sp.
CCGGAAGAAGGTGTACTTCTTGGTCCGGGTCAGGAACGACAGGTCGACGCCGATCCCGAAACCCTGCAGCGCCTCGTTGATGAAACCGGCATGGCGCGACTCGTCGCGGCTCATCAGCGAGAACAGCTCGATCATGTCCGGGTTGTTGATCCGCTTCTTGATCTCCGAATAGAGCACGCAGCCGGAGAACTCCGCGGTGATCGAGCTCACCAGGAAATCGATGAACTCGGCGCGCAGCGCGTCCGGGATGTGCGACAGGTCCTGCTCGAACTCGACCGGGCGCACGAAGTGATAGCGGTTGGTGTCGGCGCGGAGCTCGGCGATGAGCCCGTCCCATTCGGCGCGGACCGAACTGACGTCGAGCCGGTCCATGGCGTCGAAATCGGTGGTGTAGAAGCGCGGGCTGAGCACCGTGTCCGCCAGCGCCATCGCCGTGGTGTCATAGCCGATCGGCTGCAGTGATGCGTCGTTCATGGCAGTTCCCTTCCGGAGAATCCGACCTCGGCCAGGCCGAGCAGGCGGAACGGCTCGCCGCAGCGAACCAGCAGACGGCGAAGCAAGCCGGCGCGCCGCACCTCGGCGAGCCGGCGGTAGGTGACGGGCAGGCCCGTGGCGGTCGCGGGGGCCTCGAGGACGCGGACGGTGTCGCCGGGGCCGACCGACACGCCGTCGAGCTCGACATGGGCGTAGAGGTTCTCGAAGCTCGCCTCGATCGCCACCGTGCAGGGCACGGTCCGGCGGCGCGGCGCGAACACGCTGCGGCGCGCGGCGGTCACGGCACCTGCTCCGGCGCGGTCAGCAGCGTCGCAAAGGACGTCGCATTGGTGATGCCGAAGGCGCCGAGATCGACGGCGCGGCGGGTCAGCGGATCCTCCAGCGTGAGGCGGCCGTCCGACCAGCGGGTCAGCGTGAATGCCGCCTCCGGTCCGATCTCGTTGGCGCGACGCTCGCGCGCGAAGCCGCGCAGTGTGCCGCGGACGAAGACGTTGCTGCCGGCCGCGAGCAGCGCGACGCGGCGATTGGTGACGGCATCGGAGACCTCGACCGTGCCGTCGCTGCGGTCATCGAAGCGCAGCTGGCGCTGGGCGAGCATCTGCGAGTCCGGCTGATCGGTCAGGCCGAAGTGGCCGCTGCGGCCCGCGGCGGCCGCGGCGAGGCTGAAGACGATCAGGGCCGCCGCGCCGAGCAAGGCGCCCCTCGGGAAAGTTTGATTGCGGAACGGATCGCTCATCCCGGGCTCCTCTCTCTATTCCGCGGCGACGCCGAGGCCGGGCGACAGGCCGGCTTCCGCCGCGCGGGCGCGTCCGATTGCGTGCAGGCCGGCCAGGCTGCCCCCGGTCGCCGCCGCCAGCGCCGGCGCCAGCACGCCGACCGCACGGTCGAGATCCGGCAGGGCGCGGAGCATCGGCTTCGGGCGCTTCATTTGCCAGGGCCGGACATGCGGCCAGAGGTGCAGGTAGGCAATCCGCTGGCCCGCGGGCAATGTGAGCGCAATATCGCCGCCCTCGCCTGTCCCGCGCCGGATGTCCGCTGCAGCGATCGCCTGGAACGGGATGTTGACGGTGATCGGGAGTGCAATGCCGACGCGCATCACCACGCGCTTGTCAGTGATGCTGTAGACCGCGGTGGCGGCCGAGAGCCAGGCCAACAGCGCGATGGTGCCGAGACCGAAGGCCGCCAGCACCGCAAGCGGCACTGAACCCACTGCGATCTCCATCGGCCCGAGGCCGTCGCCGATCCCGGTGCCGATCCGCCAGGCCAGGAGGACGGCGAAGTAGACCAGCACCTTGCGAATATGGAATGCGGTGACGGCGAGCCGGCCGAAGCTCGGCGAACCTTGCCAGAGCAGGCTCTCGCCGGCGGGCAAATGATCCGGCAGGCCGCGCGGGACGAGCGGCGCGTCGGGCGGGAGCGGCGCCGGCCGGTTCACAGCAGCGGCTCCGCGCGCGATGGCTCGGCATAGAGCGTGCCGCCGCCGTAATAGCCGACGATCATGTCCTCCTCGAGCAGGGTGACCTGATCGGAATTCTTCAGCTTCGGCACCCCGCCGAACTGGTCGCTGAGCAGCGCATGCACGCGGACGCGGCCCCAGCTCTTGTCGACTTTGCAGAAATTGATCGGCAGAAGCACGGTGCCGGTGGTCGTCGGCTGATCGAGCGCCACTTCGAGGTAGCGGATGATGGTCTCAGACCGGTCGACCCAGACGTCGACCACCTTGCCGGCGATCACGCGGTCGGCGCCGACCACGGCCATGCCGCGCGGATCGGGGTCGCGGCTTTCGACGGCGAAGTCGGTGGCGATGCGCATCGGCACGATGCGCGGCCGGCCGTCGATGGTGATGTCGGGCGCATCGGCGCGCTCGGCATAGGAAGCCGGGCCGACGCCGTCCACCATCGGATTGCCGGTCGGCTCGAGCGGCGCACCGGGGAAGGGAGCGGTCGGGCGCGCCTTGATTTC
>JAYSFH010000058.1:2467-12373 GCA_041913405.1 Dongia sp.
CCCTGGCGCAGGTTGAAGGTCTTCGGCCGCGGGATCGCCGGGAAGCCCTGCACGGTGATATGCGCGGAGCGGTCCGATTCCAGCGGGTAGCCTTCGCGCTTGTCCTCGCGCCGGAGATAGAGGATCAGTCCGGCGAAGAAGATCCAGAAGGCGTAGAGCACGACCTGCGCCACGTCGATATTGGCTGTAATGGCACCCGCTTGCATGACCGCACCTCCAGTGGGCTAGAGCGCTAGCTCGGGAATTCGGCGAGGCCGAATTTCCGGACCGGCAACTGCGTGTTTCCGATGGTTCTGCCGACCAGCGGCCCGACGGCGACCAGCGCCGCGAACAGCAGGACGATTTCGATCTGATAGACCAGGCTGTAGCCGAGCGACCGGGCCGAGGGCGCCCTGCGCCGCCAGCGCCGAGACGATGTCGCGAATGACGCCGCCGAGCGCGACCGCACCGCCGGCGGCAGTCGCCTGCACCGCGCCCCAGGCGCCGAGCGCCAGTCCGGTCTGTTCGCCCCGCTCCAGGTTCATCGCCGCGGTCAGGGTGCAGACCGAGAACAGCCCGCCGCCGAAGCCGATCAGTACCGTGCCGGCCAGGAACAGCAGCAGCGAGGCCGCCGGCGCGGCGAAGATGACCGCGGCAAAGGCCGGCACGCCGGCCAGCGCGCCATAGCCGGTGCGGATCGGCGCCCCGTCCGAGGCGATAGGCGGCGAGCGAGAACCCGACCAGGGTCCCGCCCGCCAGCATTGCCGTCAGCAGGGTGGTGGTGCCGACCGCAAGCTTCAAAACCTGGCCGCCATAGGGCTCGAGCAGGATGTCCTGCATGCTGAAGGCGGCGGTGCCGAGCGCCACCGCGACCAGGAACCGCACCGAATTGCGGCGCGCGACGAAGCGGCGCCACGCGGCGCGGAACGGCACCGCCGGCTGGTCCGGCAGCGTGCCCGCCGGACGGCGCGCCTCCTGCTTCCAGAGTGCGGTGAGGTTGAGGACCATGGTGGCGAGGCCGGCGCCCTGGATCACCTGGATCAGGCGGAACTCGCTGAAGTTCCGGAGCAGGAAGGCGAACAGGAGCGCGCTCACCACCATGCCCACCATCAGCATGACGTAGAACAGGGCGACGACCCGCGGCCGCGCCTGGGCCGGCGCGAGATCGGTCGCGAGCGCAAGGCCGGCGGTCTGGGTGGTGTGCAGGCCGACGCCGACCAGCAGAAAAGCGAGCGCCGCCCCCACCTGCCCGACCACGGGCGGCAGCGGATGATGGGTATCGCCGGAAAGCACGATCAGGGCGAAGGGCATGATCGCGAGCCCGCCGAACTGCAGCAGCGTGCCCATCCAGATGTAAGGCACGCGCCGCCAGCCGAGCTGGGAGCGATGCACATCAGAGCGATGGCCGATGAAAGCGCGGAACGGCGCGAAGACCAGGGGCAGCGCCACCATCAACGAAACCAGCCAGGCCGGGACCCCGAGTTCCACGATCATCACGCGGTTGAGCGTGCCGGTCAGCAGCACCACCGCCATGCCGACCGAGACCTGGAACAGCGAGAGGCGGAGGATCCGGCTCAGCGGGAAGCTGTCGCTGGCCGCGTCGGCGAACGGCAGGAAGCGCGGCCCGATATGGACCCAGCCCCGGCTCATCCGTTGGTTCAGGCGCTTCATGGCCGGACGTCGCCCTTTCCGCGATTGGGCAGCAGTTCCAGCGCCTGAGATTTGTAGAACGCGCTGGAGACCCGCTCGGTGCGGGCCGGGCTCCATTGGTCGAGCGCCCGCTCCGCGGCGATCAGCCGGTGCAGATTGCGTTCCGACATCGGCGCCACCGCCGGCGACTTGTGACCGCGCGGAAAACGCCGCCCGACCGCGTGCATCATCGCCAGTGCCGCGGTGCGCGGGACGAAGGTGAACAGCACGGAATGCTCCGCGCAGGCGGCGAGATGCGCGAGCGTTCGCAGCATGTCCGGCGCGTCGTAATGGATCAGCGAATCCATCGCCACGACATGATCGAAGCGGCCGCGCGCCAGTTCCAGCATGTCGCCGGCATGGAATACCACGCGGTCTTGCAGCCGCTCGCCGGCGGCGGTTTCGCGCGCATGGTCGATCAGGGTCGGCGAGAGGTCGACCGCCACAACCTCGGCGCCCCGGCGCGCCGCCTCGATGGCGAGCGTGCCGGTGCCGCAGCCGGCGTCGAACAGCCGGCGCCCTTCCAGGTTCGCCGGCAGCCAGTCGAGCAACCGGCGGCGCATCCGCTCGCGCCCGGCACGGACCGTGCGGCGGATGCGATCGACCGGCGCATCAGTGGTGATGCGGCGCCAGGCATCGACCGCGGTGCGGTCGAAGTAGGTCTCGAGCTGCGCGCGGCGCGCGATGTAGGTCGCAGTGGCCATCAATCGAACCCCAGCAGGTCGAAGATATCGCGGTCCTTCAGCGATTCCACCGGCAGCGGGTCGACCCCGGTCCACAGGCTCTCGGCGAGGCGCAGATATTCGTTCTGGACAGCGGTCAGCTCCGGCGACGGCTCCATCTCGAACAGCGTCGCCTTCTTCAGGCGGCTGCGGCGGATCACATCGAGGTCGGGGAAATGCGCCAGCGTCCGCATGCCGGTCGCCTTGTTGAAGCGCTCGATCTGGTCGGTCGCGACACTGCGGTTGGCGATCACGCCGCCTAGCCGCACGTCGTAGTTCTTCGCCTTGGCCTGGATCGCGGCGACGATGCGGTTCATCGCGAAAATGGAGTCGAAATCGTTGGCCGCGACCACCAGGCCGCGATCAGCGTGCTGCAGCGGCGAAGCGAAGCCGCCGCAGACCACATCGCCCAGCACGTCGAACACCACCACGTCGGTGTCTTCGAGCAGGTGATGCTCCTTCAGCAGCTTGACCGTCTGACCGACGACGTAGCCGCCGCAGCCGGTGCCGGCCGGCGGGCCGCCCGCCTCCACGCACATCACGCCAGCATAGCCCTCATGCACGAAGTCCTCGAGCCGCAGTTCCTCGGTGTGGAAGTTCACCGATTCCAGGACGTCGATCACCGTCGGCGCCAGCCGCTTGGTCAGCGTGAAGGTGGAGTCGTGCTTGGGATCGCAGCCGATCTGCAGCACCCGGTGGCCGAGCTTCGCGAAGGCGACCGACAGGTTGGAGGACACCGTGCTCTTGCCGATGCCGCCCTTGCCGTAGACAGCGAACACCTTTGCGGTGTCGATCTTCATCGTGGGATCGAGATGCACCTGAAGGCTGCCTTCGCCGTCCGGTGCGCGCAGCGGGCCACTTGGGCCGGCCGGCTTGGTCATGACGTTCATGCGGCCACCATGGCGTTGATACCTTCCACTTTGTCCTCGAGTTCGTCGCCGGCACGGGCCAGCGCTTCCAATGTCGCCGCGTCCGGAGTCCAGTAGCGGCGCTGATGCGCCTCAAGGAGGCGGTTCGCCACCTTGGCGGTGGCGGTCGGGTTGTGCTGCGACAGGCGCTCGCGCATCTCCGGGTCGAGCACGAATGTCTGTGTGATCTCCTGGTAGATCCAGGGCGCCACCTGGCCGGTGGTCGCGGACCAGCCCATGGTGTTGGTCACGCAGGATTCGATCTGGCGCACGCCTTCGTACCCGTGACGCAGCATGCCTTCGTACCATTTCGGATTCAGCACGCGGGTGCGGGTCTCCAGCGCCACCTGCTCCTCCAGCGAGCGCACGACCGCCTGCCCGGTGGTCGCATCGCCGATATAGACCGGGACCGAGGCGCCCCGGGCCCGCTGCGCAGCGCGCGAGAGTCCGCCCAGCGTGTCGAAATAGTGGTCGAAGCTGGTCACGCCGAGCTCGACCGAGTCCAGATTCTGGTAGGCGATATCGACACCTTTCAGCAGGCTTTGCAGCAGCGCCGCCTGGGCGGTGGGCGCGCCGGCGGCGCCGTAGGCGAAGCACTTGCGTCGCGCGTAAGTCTCGGCGAGCTCGTCCTCGCTGTCCCAGCGCCCGCTCTCGATCAGGCTGTTGACGTTGGCGCCATAGGCGCCGTCCGCGTTGCTGAAGACGCGCAGCGCCGCTGTCTCCGGGCTGCAGCCGAGGCGCGCCTGGTAGTCCAGCGCATGCTTGCGCACGAAATTGCGGTCGGCCGGCTCGTCGGCGGTCGCGGCGAGATAGGCGGCTTCCGCCAGCAGGCGGGTCTGCAGCGGGAGCAGATCGCGGAAGATGCCGGAGAGCGTCACCAGCACGTCGATGCGCGGCCGGCCCAGCGTCGCGAGATCGACCAGCGTCGCGCCGGCCAGCCGTCCGAAGCCGTCGAAGCGGGGCTTGGCACCCATGAGCGCCAGCGCCTGGCCGATCGGGTTGCCTTCGGTCTTCAGGTTGTCGGTGCCCCAAAGCACGATCGCCACCGTTTCCGGCAGCGGCTTGCCGCCCTCGCGATGGCGGGCGATGAGGCATTCGGCCTGCTGCGCGCCTTCGGCCAGCGCAAAGGCAGTCGGAATGCGGAACGGGTCGAAGCCATAGAGATTGCGCCCGGTGGGCAGCACCGCGGTGCCGCGCAGGAGATCCCCGCCCG
Organism: Dongia sp.; assembly: GCA_041913405.1. Classification (GTDB taxonomy): domain Bacteria; phylum Pseudomonadota; class Alphaproteobacteria; order Dongiales; family Dongiaceae; genus Dongia. Next base: position 6,979 of record JAYSFH010000058.1, read on the forward strand.
GCGCCGGCGCGATGAAACGGCCTTCGAGCGCGCGCAAGACGGCCGGCAGCTCGTGGTCCTCAGCCAGCAGCCGGTTGGCGGCGGCCAGTGCAGCGAGATGCTCGGGATCGTCGCCCGCCTGTGCCGCCGGAACGGATCCGGCGAGGATCGCGTCGATCGCCGCATCCGACGGACGCCGGCCATGCGCGGATTCGCCGATCGCACACAGGAGTTCGCGCCGGGCCTCGGCCGAGAGCGGCTGGCCCACGACATGCAGCCCGTCGGGGATCAGCGTGGTTTCCAGCTCTTCGATCGCGCGGGCGAGCGACGGCACGCGCGCGCGATCCTCCGGCTCCGACCAGAGCGGTTCGGCTGCGGCAAGATTGACCGTTGCCGCCTGCGCCTGGAGCAATTCCAGCAGCCGCGACCGCTCGGCACCGGCATCCGGCCCGAGGCCGCGCCAGCGCTCGATCGAATCCTTGAGCTCGACCAACGCGCCGTAAAGGCCGGCGCGCGCGACCGGCGGCGTCAGGTAGCTCACCAGCGTCGCGGCCGCACGCCGCTTGGCGATCAGGCCTTCCGACGGGTTGTTCGAGGCATAGAGATAGATGTTCGGGAGGTCGCCGATCAGGCGATCGGGCCAGCAGGCGCCTGAGAGACCGGTTTGCTTGCCGGGCATGAATTCCAGGGCGCCGTGGGTCCCGAAGTGCAGGACCGCGTCGGCGCGGAAGTCCTCGCGCAGCCAGCGATAGAAAGCTGAGAAGGCATGGGTCGGCGTGAAGCCGCCCTCGAACAGCAGGCGCATCGGGTCGCCTTCGTAGCCGAAGGCCGGTTGCACGCCGACGAAGACTTCGCCGAACCGCTCGCCCAGTACGAACAGCGAGGCGCCGTCGCTCTGCTGGCGGCCCGGTGCCGGTCCCCACTGCCGCTCGATCTCGGCGAGATGCGGCTCGTGGCGGACATGATGGTCGGTCGGAATGCGGGCATGCACATTGGCCTGGGCGCCAAAGCGGCCGGCATTCCCGCCGATGATCCGCTCACGCAGGGCATCGGCGCTCTCCGGCAGCTCGACGCGGTAGCCTTGCGCCGCCATCGCCGAGAGGGTGCGATAGAGCGATTCGAAGACCGAAAGATAGGCGGCGGTGCCGGCGTTCCCAGCGTCCGGCGGGTAATTGAAGACCACGATCGCGACACGGCGCTCCGCCGCCGCTTTGCGGCGCAGGTTCACTAGGCGGTCGATCCGCGCCGCCAGCATCGCGATGCGCTCGAGCTCCGGCTGCATCTCGCGGCCCCGTCCCTGATCCGAGCGGCCGGCGAACACCATCGGCCCGGTGGCACCGTCGAGCTCCGGGATCGCCACCATCATGGTCGCTTCGATCGGCGTCAGCCCGCGCTCCGAAGCGCGCCACTGCTCCAGGGTCTGGAACTCGACCGGGTGGGCAGCGAGATAGGGAACATCGAGCACGGCGAGTATCTCCGCCGCCGCCTTGCTGTCGTTGTAGGCGGGTCCCCCCACCAGCGAGAAGCCGGTCAGCGAGAGCACGGCATCGACCGCCGGTCGCCCCGATTCCATGAAGAAGGCCTGGATCGCCGCCCGCGCATCGAGGCCCGTCGCAAAAGCCGGAATGACGGCATAGCCCCTGCCCTCGAGCGCGGCAATGACCGCATCGTAATGCGCAGTGTTGTCCGCCAGCACATAGGAGCGCATCAGCAGCAGGCCGATGCGGCCCTTGGCCTGGGCCGGCTTCGGCAGCTTCGCCTTGCGCTCGCCGATCCGCCCCGCCATCCGCGGGTGATAGACGCCGACTTCGGGATAATCGACCGGCGGCTCGACCTTGAAGGCGCCGCGGATCGCGCGGCGCGGACCGTCGGCATAGCGATCGACCAGCATCAGCACCAGGCTGATCAGGTTCCGGTCCGAGCCCGCCAGCCAGTATTGCATGGTGAGGAAGAAGGCCCGCAGGTCCTGGGCGGTGCCGGGAATGAAGCGCAGGATACGCGGCAGCTGCCGGACCAGCGCCAGCTGGCGCGCTCCGGCGGTGCTGCCTTTGCCCTTGCCGCCGCGCAGGCGCTTCAGCAGGCCGACCGCACCGCCCTGCGCGCCATCCATGGTGAACCGGCCCAGCCGGGTCAGTCGGACGATCTCGCTCGCCGACATGATGGCGACCAGCGCATCGCAGGCATCGCGGCGCGCGGCAAGCCAGGGCAGGACCGCCTGCACGTGCTCGTCCATGAACAGCATCGAGGCGATGATGACGTCGGCTTCCGCAATCGCCAGCCGGCAACGCTCGCGGGCGTCGGGGTCCGAACCCCATTCCGCGACGGCGTGAAGGCTGAACGCGATCGCCGGCGTGCCCTCGGCGAGCCGACGCGCCGCACGCTCGGCCGCATCGGCGAGGTGACTGTCGAGAGTCACCAGCACGACCTTCACCGCGGCCTGCGCCGCGGGTCGCTCAGCGGCTGAAATGCGCCTTGGCTTCATAAAGCGTCTCGAGCGTGATGGTGCCGATGCCCAGGTCGCGGGCGAAACGTTCGGTGTTGCGGCGCGCCTTACCGCGCACGAAGAACGGAATCTTGCCGAGCTCGCGCTCCGCCTCGCCGGCCCAGGCGACCCCGGCCGGCGTCGCCGCGGCGGCTTGAACCGGGATCTCATGCCGCGGCGCCACGGCGGGTTCGGCTGCCGCGTGGCCGCTGCCGAGATGCGACGGCGCGTGGCCGTTGAACTCGAAGTCCTCACGGAACATCTGCAGCAGATGTTCCTCAAGGCCCATCATCAGGGGATGAATCCAGGTGTCGAAGATGACGTTCGCGCCCTCGAAGCCCATTTGCGGCGAATAGCGCGCGGGAAAGTCCTGAACGTGAACCGGCGCCGAGATCACCGCGCAGGGGATGCCGAGGCGCTTGGCGATATGCCGCTCCATCTGCGTGCCGAGCACCAATTCGGGCTGCAGCTCTGCGATCTTCGCCTCGACCGCGGCATAGTCGTCGGTAACGAGCGCCTCGACGCCGCGCTTCTCCGCCTCGGCGCGGACGTCGCGGGCGAACTCGCGGCTGTAGGTCCCGAGCCCGGCGATCGCGAAGCCGAGTTCCTCGGCGGCGATGCGGGCGGCGGCGACCACATGGGTGGCATCGCCGAAGATGAAGACCCGCTTGCCGGTGAGGTAGGTGGAATCGACCGACCGGGAATACCAGGTCAGCCGCGCCTGTTCGCCGGTCAGCAGCGCGGTCGCATCGACGCCCGCGATGGCCGCCACTTCGCGGATGAAATCGCGGGTCGCACCAACGCCGATCGGCACGGTTTTCACCATCGGCTGCTTGAAGGTCCGCTGCAGCCATTGCGCCGCGGTCGCCGCGATCTCGGGATAGAGGACGATATTGAAGTCAGCATCGGCCAGGCGCCCGATATCGGCCGGGGTCGCGGTAAGCGGCGCCACCACGTTGATGCGAATGCCCAGCGCTTCCAGCAGCCGCGAGACTTCGGAGACGTCGTCGCGATGGCGGAAGCCGAGCGCGGTTGGGCCGAGAATGTTGCAGCTCGGTCGCCCGTCGCTCTTTGATGTCCGCTCCCGCGGCAGACCGGCCAGGCTGCGCACGATGCGATAGAAGGTCTCCGACGCGCCCCAGTTCTCCTTATGCTGATAGGCGGGAAGCTCCAGGGGGATGGTCGGGACCGGAAGGTTGAGAGCGCGGGCAAGGCCGCCGGGATCGTCCTGGATCAGCTCGCCGGTGCAAGAGGCGCCGACCAACAGGGCCTGCGGCGCGAAGCGCGCGAAGGCTTCGCGGCAGGCGGATTTGAAGAGCTCCGCCGTGTCGCTGCCGAGATCGCGCGCCTGGAAGGTGGTGTAGGTCACCGGCGGGCGTTTCTGCCGGCGCTCGATCATGGTGAAGAGCAGGTCGGCATAGGTGTCGCCCTGGGGCGCATGCAGCACGTAGTGAACGCCCTCCATCGCGGTCGCGATCCGCATCGCGCCGACATGGGGCGGGCCTTCATATGTCCAGAGGGTCAGTTCCATCAGGCCACCAGCCGCGCGCGGCGGTTCAACGGCCGCGCAAAGAGTTCGGCCAGGGCGGCGGCCTGCTCGTAGCCCTGGATCGGGCTGAACAGCAGCTCGATCGACCATTTGGTCGTCAGCCCCTCGGCCTCCAGCGGATTGGCGAGGCCGAGCCCGCAGACCACGATGTCCGGCCGCGCGCGGCGGCAGCGGTCGAGCTGCCGCTCGACATGCTGGCCTTCCGAGAGCGCGACATCGGACGGCAGCAACGCGAGTTCCTCGGCCATCAGGCGACGATGCAGATGCGGCGTGCCGACCTCGATCAGTTGCATGCCCAGCTCGCGGGCCAGGAAGCGCGCCAGCACCGGCTCCAGTTGCGAGTCGGGAAACAGAAACACGCTCTTCCCTGCGAGCTGCGCGCGATAATTCTCCAGCGCCCGGCCGGCGCGGGCCCGGCCCGGACCCGTAACCCGCTCGAAGCGGGCGGGATCCACGGCGAAGGCCTCGGCCGCAGCCTGCAGCCAGCGGGTGGTGCCCTCGACGCCGATCGGGAACAGGCTGGCGATGGCGCGCGCGCCACGGTCTTCCAGCAGCCGGGCGGTTTCGGCAAGGAACGGCTGGGCGAGGAGGAAATGGGTGTTGGGGCCGACCGGAGGCAGCTCGGTCGCGTGGCGCGGCGGCAGAAAATGCACCGGCGCGATGCCGAGCTCGGCGAACAGCCGGCGGAATTGATCCTCGACCACGTCGGGCAAGCAGCCGACCACCAGCAGCGACTCTTCCGCACTGTCGGACGCCCGCGGCAGGTCCGGGACCAGCGCCGCGAGGCAGGCATCTTCACCCTGGGTGAAGGTGGTCTCGATGCCGCTGCCGGAATAGCTGAGCACCCGGATCTTCGGCATGAAGCGGCGCGAAAGCCGTTGCGCCGCGCGGCCGAGATCGAGCTTGATGACTTCCGAGGGGCAGGAGCCGACCAAGAACAGCAGCCGGATGTCCGGGCGCCGCTCCAGCAGCTGCGCCACGATCCGGTCGAGCTCGTCGTTGATATCGCTGAGGCCGGCCAGGTCGCGATCGCCGATGATGGCGGTGCCGAAGCGAGGCTCGGCGAAGATCATGACGCCGGCCGCGGACTGAATGAGGTGCGCGCAGGTGCGCGAGCCGACCACGAGGAAGAACGCGTCCTGGATCTTGCGGTGCAGCCAGACGATGCCGGTCAACCCGCAGAAGACTTCGTGCTGGCCGCGTTCGCGCAGCACCGGGAGATCCGCCGCCGCCGGCCGTTCAGGCGCTGCGGCGCAGGCGTTCATCCGAGCCCACCGACGCTCTGCGGAGTTCCGGCGGAACCGCTGCCGGACCGCGGCCCGGTGCGATCGAGCCGCGAGGCCCGCAACTTCATCAGGAACTGGGTGGCGTTGATCACGTAGCTG